>JAFKKW010000339.1 GCA_017304275.1 Hyphomicrobiales bacterium
GCTGCAGTGGGCGTAGTAATCGGAGGCGCAGGCCATCTTGACGGCGAGGCTGACGGCGCCGGCCTGGGTGGTGGCGGTCAGGGCGCCGAAGGCTACGGCTGCTGCGAGAATGGTGCGGATCTTGGTCATTTGGCTCTCTCCATCGCCAGTGTGTCTGATGAAGAGACTTTGCCGCCAAGCCGCCTCGCCCGCTGTTCCCGGAGGAACGGGGGGCGAAGAAAGTCGAAAATCTTGAAAAAAACTGTTCCGGCCGTGGGGAGGTGACTCTACAACGCGGCCGAGCCCTGAACCTGCTCGTCATTCCCGAGCTGGACCAGTTTGGGCAGACGGACCTTGAGGTCCTCGAGTTCCGCAGGGTCGAGCTTGAAGAACATGTTCTTGGCCACGCGCCGCTTGAGGCCCTCGTCGAGCTCCCGGGCAAGCAGCACCACGGGCACGTCGCCAGGCGGGTAGAACTGCGCCGCACCGGCCACTTTGAAGTCCATCACATGCTCGTAGAAGCTCCGCCACTTGGTCTGCGTGGCAACGATCAGATGCTTCGCGTCGAGTGCGAGACAGGCCGAGACGCCGGCCCGGATCGCGGCCGCATAGAGACGCGCGCGGTAGCGCGTGTTGGTGATGTCGGGATCGATCGCGAGCCGCGACAGCTCGACCATGAGCCCCTGCGCGTTGGCCTTCAGCGCCGGAACCTCGGGATAGACCTTCTCGCAAGGCAATGCGGGCCCCTGCGCACCGGGCCTGTAGAAGGAGAGCCGTAGCGTCGCGATGCACGCGCCGCGTCGGAAAAGGCCAGCGATCAGCGTACTCGGCAGATCGTCGTAGGCATCGGAATAGATACCGAAAGGAGAGGGCTGGATAAGCCCCGCATGCACGTAGCCGCGGTAGCGGAGCGCGAAGGCTTCCCTGCGGTTGTCCTGCGCCGCATACCAGACGGTACGTACGACGGCGTCGTCCTGGTCCGCGTCAAGCGAGGCGGGCTCAACTTTTACTTGGGCTGTCAAAGGGATATCTCTTTGAAAAAGCGCACGCGAATCAGAGGTGGGACCCCCAGTAGCACGAACGCTCTTTCAAATATATGAGTTCCAACAACCGGCAAGTGACCGTGATTGAGACCGAATGTCACGGAACGGTCGTGACACGGGCGTCGGAGCGGGCGTCAGAGGAGGTCCCGGACGCGGGGACGAACCGAGACCTCCTCCCCGATGGCCGAGACAAGGGTCAGAGGGCAGAATGTCCCGGCAAGCGAAGGGTGGTCGCGGTTTGGCTAACGAAGTCTGAATAGAAAAAATATAGTCCAGCGCAGGGAATAATGGCGCGGGCTCATCGTTTTATGTGCCCTCGGCGTCATGCCGGCGAGGTCGCCGCCAGTTCGTCGAGCGCGCGGAGAAGGTTGCTGCGCAGGTGATCCGGCGGATAGCCGTGCAGCGTCCGGCCGTAGGCGAGGCGCAGCCAGTGGCGCACGTCGCGCAACTGGCAGATGGCGAATGGCTCCGCGATGGCGCGTTCGATCGCGTCACATTCCGCGAGCGCCACCCGAAGCGCATGCGCGTTCGGCCCGATCGCCGTCGCAGCGATACGGTCGCGCAAGGCTTCACACCGGAGCGTGCGGTCATTGCAAAGGCGCGTGTCGAGCATGGACGTCTCCTCCGCCTGCAAGCTGCATCGGATCGAAGGTATCTTGAATCTGCGGTGGTTTCCCGCTCCCTCGATGAGCATCCACAAGGAAGAGGAGCGCGTCTCGCGTGGGCGGCACGGGACCGCGGCCGCACGAAACGCGCCACGCGTCAATCCCCGCCGGTCGACACCGCAACCCGATCGCGGCCGCCCTCCTTGGCGTCGTAAAGCTTCGCATCGGCTCTCTTGACCAGCGTCTCGGCGTCGTCGCCGGGGCGGTGCTCGGCGACGCCGAACGAAGCCGACAAGTGGCCGATTTTCTCTTTGGTCTCGCGGACGGCAAACTGCTTGGCTCCGAACTGGGCGCGGATGCGCTCGGCGGTCGCCCGCGCGGCCTCCTGCCCCGACAGCGGGAGAATGACGGCGAACTCTTCACCTCCGTAGCGGGCCACCGTGTCCGTCTCGCGAACATTCGCCCCGATGACGCCTGCGAGCGCCTTGATGATTTCATCCCCGACGTGATGTCCGAACTGATCGTTGACGCGCTTGAAGTGATCGATGTCGCACATGATCAGCGATAGCGCCGTCTGGTCCGCATTGCTGGCCTCGACCGCCTTTTGCATGGCGACATCGAATTGTCGGCGATTGCCGGAGCCTGTGAGCGGATCGGTGAGGGCGGCCGTCTCGGCCCCGCGCAGGCTTTCCTGAAGCGTCTGGATTTCCCGTGCACTGGCTTCGATCCGGCGCTGGCCTTCCACGCTGGCGAGGCGCATGCGCTCGTTTTCGGCGACCAGCAGGCTGACGATGACCCTGACCTGCTCGGCTTCGGTGAGGCCGACGAGCCGCGCCTGCGCATCGGCAAGAGAGCGGGCGTAAGCCTCCTTGTTTGCGATGCTGCCGCGCACGACGGCAAGCACCGTCGCGAGCTCCCGCGCCAGCGTATCGCTCGCTGAGGCGACCGTTTCCGCCGAGCTCGGATGCGTGTGGCGAGAGGCCGACTGGCTGAAGAACCGGGCGAGCAGCACGCCACCCCCGCACGCGGCGGCAGCGAGCACGCCCAAGAGAAGAAACCCGAGCGGATTGTAGCGCGTCTCGACAACCGCATCGCCGCTCTCGGTGACGATGCGCAGGGTTTTCAGGGGCGCCGGATCGAGGTCGGAGAGCGTGAGGAGGGCCAGCAGCCAGACGCCGCAGAGGACGACGATGGCCACATGCGTACCGCCATGGCCGCGGGAAAGGGAAAAGAGAGAAGGCATGAAATGGAGGCCCGTTGGCTGCATCCGCTAATGGCAAGCACCCGGGAGCAAGCCCGACCACAGCCCGACGGCGACGGCCGAGAAGGCGAAATAAGTTTGGCCGTCCCGTGTAAACCACTAGCCTGGAAGTGAAAATGAGGACGCTCACATATATTGAACATAGCGCAATAACATCAATGAGCATAATGAAATTACTTTCGGAGTGTCATGAACTGAATGAATTCGGATCGCTATGACCTGAATCTGCTGGTGGTTTTCGACGCCGTCGCGCGTACCGGTTCCGTCACCTCGGCGGCGTCCCGGCTCTGCATGAGCCAGCCTGCGGTCAGCCACGCGCTGAACCGGCTGCGCGACGTCGTCGGCGATCCGTTGTTCGTCCGCAATCGAAATGCTCTCGTCCCGACCCCGCGCGCACAGGAGATGATCGAGCCGGTGCGGGGCATCGTCGAGGCGGCGCGCGGCGTGTTGCGGCAAGGCGACTTCGATGCCGCCACCAGCGAGCGTGTCTTTCGCGTCGGCGGGAGCGACTACACCATGATGGTGATCGCCCCGGCCTTGGCCGGCGTCCTGCGCAAGGAGGCGCCGAGATCGACGCTCGACCTCGTGCCCGTTGGGCCGCAGACCCTCGCGTCGCTCGAATCGGGCGAGATCGACTGCTCGTTCTGGGGCGCCGCGGTGCCGGCCGCTCCCTATCTTTCCCGCTCCCTGTTTCGGGAGCGGTTCATCGGCGTGGTGGGCAGGCAGCATCCGCTTGCCGAGAAGATAAGCCACGGAAGGCTGACCCTCGACGACTACCTGGCCTATCCGCACGCAGTGACGCAATTCCGCATCTCCGTGGCCAACCCCGTCGACATCGCGCTCGCCAAGTTGGGGCGCTCGCGAACCGTCGGTTTCGCATCGCCGAGTTTCGCCGGCAACGCCGCAGCCATGCGGGGCACCGACATGGTGATGACCATTCCCGCCGGTCTGGCGCCAGTGCTGGTCGACAAGAATTTCGTCACGTTCGAGCTTCCCCTCGACGTGACCAACCATCCCTATTCGCTGATCTGGCACCGCAGGAGCGATGCCGATCCGGCGTGTCGCTGGCTGCGGGAAATGGCGGTCGCGGCGGCCAAAAGACCGCGCCGCAGAACGTCGGCGCGATAGCGCGGGACCGCACGACGCAGGTTCCTCTGGGCGCGCTGTCGGAGACAGTCTCGCGCAGCGGGCGGACCGACACCCCGGTGAGGGGTGCAAAGCGCGGCCCCGTTGGCCATAATCGCAGGACCAAGCACCGGGGGAGGGAGCGGCGAAACGTGGTGGGGCGCGAATGAGGAGAGGCAAGGGGTGGTACGCAACGTTCGCCTTCCTCCTGGTGGCATCGTTCATCGTGATCTATGCCGCCACCGGCACGGACGCTTTGGGTGCTGCCGCCCGCTTCCTTTGGAACGGCATCGCTTTCATCGCCAACGGCATCGTGCGTGCGGTGGGTGGCCTGCTGCAGATGCTGGCCCGCGGCGTCGGCTGGCGGCGCCTGTCGCGCATAGGCTCCGCGGTGACCGGTGTAGGCCTCGGGTATGCGGCGAGCGTCGTCGTCAGTGAGGACACCGTCAGCAAGGCACGCGGCTGGCGCGGCAAGTTGCAGGCCGTGTTGAAGGTCGCGCGCGACTGGTGGCAAGACCTCCACCTGTTCTGGAAGCTGGTCATCGTGCTGGCGCTCATCGCCAGCCAGGTCTACCTGCACGTCGCGCTGATCGTGTTTCCGATTGCGTTTCTGGTGCCGGTGGTGCGGCGGCTATGGGTCGGCACGGCCGATATGCTGTTCGGCAAATGGTATTGGAAGACCTTCGGCAGACTTCACCGCGCAACGGTGACGGTCTTGAGGACGCTCCCCGGCGTGCGGCAGATGATGCAGGGGGGCAGGCTTCTGCGGCTGCGCTACCTCGCGGCGTGGCGTCTGTGGCGCTATGATCCCCGCTACCGGAAGATGGAGAACGGCGCCCGTCACGTCAGCCTCGTCGAGCCGTTCCGCCTCTGGTGGCGCGGCGAGCTTGACGGATACGTCGGCCGTCCTCTGCTGTCCGGCGCCCGCCAGCCGGCATCCCCCTGAGCGGTGGCCGGCCGCCACGCGATTGCGGCACGGATCGAGAGCATGGCAAGCAGAAGGAATTGGTGGAGACAACGATGGGGCCTTCCGGGGAACAAGGCGACCCGGCGCGAGCGCTGCCCATGCGGAGCGCCCTCAGGCGCGCGAGGCGAAAGTGGTGGGCCCGCCAGGACTCGAACCTGGAACCAAAATTTTACCCGGGCAAAACACATGAAACAGATTGAGACGGTATAGGATCAACGTCAGCGTTCAATCCACAGAAAATACAGGTTAAAAGCTATCGGAAGAGCGTCTCACCTAGTATCAGCCAAACCCACTGTATCTCGCAAAAAGGGACCGCCGAAGGGACCGCCGAGATTTGGAGGGGGAATGGCAAGGTTCGAGGTATCGGCCGTCGACACCGCGCTTAAGGCGGCCAAGCACCAAGGGTTGGGGCGCGAGACCGAATACCGCGTCGCGGGCAACCCAGGCCTGATCTTCGTCGTCCAGAGTTCGGGCAAGCGATCGTGGCGCTACTACTACTCGATTGGGAGCGGTGAGCGCCGGCTCAAGCGCAAAGTCGGTCTCGGAAAGTATCCAGCCGTTGGCCTTGCCAAGGCGCGGGCGAAGGCAACAGCGCTCGAACTCCGTGTGGAGGAGGAGGGCGACGTCGTCGCTGTCGACCAGACCAACGAGGAGGCTGCCGAGCAGGGGGCGCTCACCTTCTCCGATTTTTTCGACGAGTATCTCACGCTTCGGCAGGGGCTCGTGCGCATCGATGAGATTGAGCGCGAGATTCGCAAGGATGTGATCCCGGCGCTGGGTCACAAGCGACCGTCGGAGATCACGGCCGCGGACATCGACGGCATCGGCACCGCCATCAAAGTCCGGACAGTGGGCAGCAAGTCGAAGCGCAAGGATGGCGCGCGCAAGAAGGCCAGCCAGACGGTCCCACAACCTGAAGTCCGCAAGGCGAACTCAAGCGCATATCGCGTTATCATGCACCTCAAGGCGATGTACAACTTTGCACTCCTCGATAGGCCGGCCCTCGCCGCGAAGTACGTGATCGAAAAAAACCCGGCTGCAATGCTTGGCCGCCGTCGCCGCGGCTCGAAGAGCGGCGGCATTGACGGATACACGAAGCCCAAACCGAGGACCCGTGCCCTTCTCGATGATGAAATCCGCGAATGGGCGAGCGCGATTGGTGCGAGCGCCATGCGGGCCGACACCAAGCTCATTCTCAAGTTGATCCTCGTGACGGCGCAGCGCCCGGGAGAGGTGCGTCGCGCTAGGCGCCGCGAACTTCACATCAGCGGCAACAACCCTGTCTGGGTAATCCCATGCGAACACTCGAAGAACGGAGATGAGCACCGCGTGCCGCTTTCGACGCTGGCGATGTCACTGTTCAAGGAGGCGATTGGGCTTTCGAAGTCCGACGACCTCGTGTTCCCCAACCCAAAGGACCTCGACGAGCCGATTCCCAACGTGGTGTTGCCAACGGCCCAGGCAAACCTGTTCCGCAGCAAGCTGCCGGCGTTGGAGCCGGCGACGGCGCATGATCTCCGGCGAACGGCGGCCACCGGCATGCGCCGCTTGCGCGTAGACCGCGACACGGTCGGCCTAGTCCTGAACCACACGCCGACAGGCGTGACGGCGCGCCACTACGATCACCATGAGGGCGAGGAAGAAAAACGCGATGCCTTAAATCGATGGGCCCAACACCTTGTTCAAACCTGTGGACTGGGAGCTGCGCGCAGCAAAAGCGATTTGCTTTCTGGAGCAGATGGTACTACGTGGGACTGGAGCGCATAGCGCTTGTGTGCTTCTGGCCGGGAGCGGCGAATACCAACTCCCGAGCAATTGGATCCTTCGATTTCCGAAGGGTTTTTGCTCGTGGAGATCTACACATGCCGAATTCGGCATCTCCTCCCCCAAGTCTCCTCTCGATCAAAAACGTCGTAGCCCGCACGTCTTTGTCGCGGTCAACGGTGTATCGGCTGGCCGCCAACGGCAAATTTCCGGCATCAGTCGAAATCTCGCCGGGTAGGAAGGCGTGGATCGAGGCGGAGATCGCCGACTGGATTGATCAGCGCATTTCGGCCACTCGTCATGATCGCTGAAGCCATAGCCAGGGCGCTCGGCGGGAATCGCGTGGGCGCGACATGGATGGCGCGTTGCCCAGTGCATGAGGATCGACGCCCAAGCCTTGCGATCAGTATGGGCAAGGATGGGACGGTGCTAGTGCGATGCCATGCCGGGTGCGAGCAGCGTGAAGTAATCGCCGCCCTTCAGGAGCGCGGCCTGTGGCAAACGAACCGGCACGCATCGGGCACTGCCTCCAATCCTAAGCGGCGGCTTGCCGACGAACTCAACGTCGACGCATCGAAGCGTATCGAGGCGGCGCTCGCGATATGGCAGGCATCGCGCGCGGCCGGAGGAACGCCGGTCGCGACCTATCTGCATTCGCGCGGGCTCACCCTTCCGCTTTCACCTGCCCTGCGTTTTCACGCCGGCCTGAAGCATCCTTCTGGTGGCGCCTGGCCCGCAATGGTGGCGCTCGTGACGCACGGCGTCACCGGGTTGCCGATGGCCGTACACCGCACGTTTCTTGAGCGCGACGGCAGCGGTAAGGCGCCGGTCGATCCGGCAAAGATGATGCTCGGGCCTTGTCGCGGAGGTGTTGTGCGCCTCTGCGAAGCCGGCGACGTTCTGATGGTAGGAGAGGGGATCGAGACCTGCCTTGCCGCGATGCAAGCAAGTGGCATACCGTCATGGGCGGCACTATCAACCTCGGGGCTTCGCTCGCTCGATCTGCCGCACAGTCTGCGCGATGTGATAGTGCTCGCCGATGGCGACGAACCCGGCGAAGCAGCGGCGCAAGATTGCGCGCGAAAATGGAAGCTCGAAGGCCGGCGCGTTCGCATTGCCCGCCCACCGCGCGGCATGGATTTCAACGATCTGCTCAAGGCCCGCAATCCCTCCTTCACGGAGGGCGCGCGATGAACTCCGATACCATTCTTGAAGCCGGCGCTTTGATCGCGGACGCCATCGACGGCGCCGAGGAAATCCCCGATCCGCTGGCCGGGCTAACCGAGAAGACTGCCGCCGATCCTGGTGCTCCATTCATGCCCGAGACGCTGGAGGCGCTTGCGGCGCTCAAATCTGACAACCGCGCCGCCTTCGAGGCGCTGCGCTCGCAACTGAAGAAGGCCGGGTGTAGCATGAGGGCGCTCGATGACGTTCTCGCGGAAAAATACGGCAATGCAGGCCGGCGCGGGCGTACGCAGGCCGATATCCTGATTGCCATCGCGCAATCCGCCGAACTGTTTCACACAGCGGACGGCGCGGGCTTCGCCGACCTCGACATCAACGGCCATCGCGAGACCTGGCCGATCCGCGCCAAGGGTTTCCGCCGCTGGCTCGCCCGCCGATTTTTTGAAGAGACGGGCGGCGCATCGAGTTCGGAATCCCTGCAATCGGCACTGAACGTGGTTGAGGCCAAGGCGCATTTCGATGCGCCGGAACGGCAGGTCCATATCCGCGTCGGCGGACTCGACGGGCGGATCTATCTCGACCTCGGCGATGAAACATGGCGCGCAGTGGAGATTGACGCCACCGGCTGGCGCGTCATCGATAACCCCCCCGTCCGTTTCCGTCGTGCGTCCGGCATGAAGCCGATGCCGATCCCGTTGCGCGGCGGCTCGATCGAGAACTTGCGCTCGTTCCTCAACGTCCGGACCGATGCCGATTTCGTTCTGGTGGTCGCCTGGGCTTTGGCCTGTCTGCGCAATCGCGGTCCCTATCCCGTGCTCGTGCTGTCCGGCGAGCAGGGTTCGGCGAAATCCACCTTCTCGGCGATCCTGCGGGCGCTGCTCGACCCGAACACCGCGCCGCTTCGTGCCTTGCCGCGTGAGGATCGCGACCTATTCATCGCTGCCAGCAACGGCCATGTGCTCGCCTTCGACAACGTATCGGGCTTGCCGACGTGGATTTCGGACACGCTTTGCCGGCTCGCCACGGGCGGCGGCTTCGCGGCGCGTCAGCTTTATTCCGATCAGGATGAAGTGCTGTTCGATGCGGCCCGGCCGATGATCCTGAACGGGATAGAGGATATCGTTACGCGGCCCGACCTCGCCGATCGCGCCTTGTTCCTCACACTCGAACCGATCCCCGAGGAGCGCCGCCGCCCCGAGCAGGAATTGTGGGCGGCGTTCGAGCTTGAGCGCCCGCGCATCCTCGGCGTGCTGCTCGACGCGGTGGTGAGGGGGCTGGCCGAATTGCCCGCTACACGCCTCGAAAAGCTGCCGCGCATGGCCGATTTCGCGTTGTGGGCGACGGCCTGCGGAACCGCGCTGTGGCCTTCGGATACGTTCTGGTCGGCCTATCGCGGCAACCGCGACGAGGCAGTTGACGGCGTCATCGACGCCGATCCGATCGCCGCCGCCGTGCGGGCCTTGATGCAGGCGCGGACGGAGTGGACGGGAACCGCCTCGGAGCTTCTGGGCGCCCTGGCCGAAATGGCGGGCGAGCGCGTCGCCAAAGCGAAGACTTGGCCCGATAGCCCTCGGGCGCTTGGGGGTCGGGTGCGCCGGGCGGCGACCTTCCTGCGCAAGATCGGCATCGACACCGACTTCGAGCGCGAAGGCCGGACGCGGACGCGGACGCGCATGATCCGCATCACCACCACGACCGGCACAAGCACTTCGCCAGAAGCCCGGAGGACACAACCGTCCGCATCGTCCGCAACGCAGACTAATGAAGGTATGGTTCGTTCTGCTGACGGGTTGAAGTCGGCGGACCGCCATTGTCCTCGTAATTCCGACAACCATAGTGCTGATGCCAATGCGGACTATGCGGACGATGCGGACGCAAGTTGCGCCAACCAGTTCGCGGCAACAACCCTAAGAGCAAACATCATTTCGGGACTCCATCCGCGCACGCCCACGCCCGAGCTGCGGTGAGATGATTCTCAGTATCCAATGCGCATCTGTTCCCTTTCCATTCTCATCATCGCGCGCGAGACCAGCATTTCGCTCGCACGCAGGCGCGCGTGCGCGTCACGGGGTCTTAGAAGGTCTTAGAAGCGATGTCCGTGAGAAACCGCGTCCTGAACATCCGGCTCGAAATGCCTCTTAAGACCGAGCTAGCGGAGATGCTCATCCGGGAGTCTGGCGGTCGGCATGCTGACCGCAGGCGTCTCCGCGCGCTTCTCCGTGACGTCCAGGCCGTCAAAGTCGAATGCGCAGCATGTGAGAGCCCTCCTCCCTCTGCAGGGCTGCTACGCGCACAGGGCAGCCTTACAGGCCGCCCCGGGACAGGCCGTGGGGCCGGTGCCCTAATCACGGGGGCAATAGCCCGGTCCAAAAAGCGACCAAGGCCGCGCGCGCGTGTCTGCTGCTCAGCTGCGCAGGTGGGCGGAATGGCGAAAAAGCCGACAGAGCCTGATACAAAAGCGGTGAGAAAATTTGGGGTCTGCTCGGCGCCAGAGCAGATTAACTCTAGATTACTGGCCATGAAAACGATTCTCTCCGCAATGCTTGGGGGGGCGCCGAAAAAACCCGCGCCGTGCCCTGCAACGGGCTCCGCTCCATATACCGCGCCAGAGGTGGCGCCACCGGGAGCGCCAACCGAAGCGCCAGAAGTCGCGCCTGAACAAGCGCCGACGGCGATGCCATTCCGGCTCTTCCCGTTTTCAGCCGAGGAGATGCGGGACGAATGTCTTCGGGCACAAGCATTTTGCTGCCGTGGATCATACCCGCGGCCGCTAAGAATTTCCGCAAGCGTCAACGTGCGCGAGCAAGAGCCGGGCGCAGCTGTCCGGCATGCCTATATGCTTGTTCAGTGGCTGCTGACCTTAGCAGACAACCCCGGATACGAGGTGCCGGCCCGCGATCTCCAGCAGATTTACCCGGCGTTCTGCAAGGCCCACCACCTTAAAATGGTACCGTGGCAGTCCGTGGCGACCTACCTCAACTTCTTTACAGGTCGTGAGCGGATCTACCGGCGAATTGGGGGCAAGAATGTTCGCGTTTACCCGGTTCCCTCCCCATCGGACAGACTCGGGCCCCTTTATCTCGATTGCTGGGAACGATTCGTCCCATTTGCAGAAGTCGGCACACGACCGGGTTCGCTCGAACCACGTGACCCTGCCCACGTCCGCTTCCGGAGGCAGACCGGCCGTCGCGTGCAACCACGAAAGGTCCGTTCCCAGGGGCGACGCAGACGTCTCTGAGGTCAGCCGCCTACAGGTGACGGATGCGGACTCGTATACATTTTCGGACGTCGTTTGTCCCATGGCCGGCGAGCGGAGGCCATCGTCGGCAACGTCCGCTATTCTGATCATCGCGTCAGATCTCGATTTTCTCTACGATCTCGATACCGTCATCGACCGCGATCCCCAGAAGCAACCGTCCGCCATTTTCGTCCACCGGTAGATCGAGGGCACCTTGATCGCCTTCGACCAGTCACGTTGCCACGGCTGGCTCGCCATCGACTTTCCCGGAATCCCGTTCCAAGTCATCCGCGAGACGCTTTAGAAACGCTGTCGCCACTGCGGCGTATGGAGCGCTCGGATCGGCGTATGTCTTCAAATCCCGCATAGTCTTCAATGCGCGATCGAGCAGTCTATCTCTGTCCCCCGGCGAGGCGGCGCGCGTTGCCATATCAAGGCAATCAAGGACGATAGACTTCAGATAGCTCAGCGTATTCAGCAATCTCGTACGTTCCTGCACGAGACCGAGCCGGTTTAGTCCATACACTTCGATTGAGGCCCGCCCCTTTGCGTCGAGGGACCCACCCCTCTGGGCAGCAAGAACTAGGCTTAAGCCGTCGACGGTGAAGGCAAGATGGTGCTCTGGACGATCCCTCGTTGGATCAATTAGGAGAGCGCGTTCCTGGTTGAATGACTTTTCCTCTGGTGTGCAGCGACGCCCGATTATAGGGAACGCATTCTTCTTGCCAGTACTTCTCTCTCCCTGTCGGCTAATGCGTTGCTTTTCGGCTTCTTCTAGCGACATGCCCTCTGTCACCAGTATTTGTCGGCGACGCCGATTGCAGTCGATGCAGCTAGGAAGCAAATTGCGCCAATCCATGGCTACCCACCAATAGCCAGGATGGGAATGATCGTCTTCAACCCCACCTTTCGGGCGAAAGTGTTCGACCTCGGGAGGTTCGTGTGACGCGTAAAATCCTTCGCAGTAGGCGCACTTTCCTCCGAACAACTGTGTCAGCGCCTCCTTTACGTCGGCCTGCTTGTATGCCTTGAACTTAAACGTACGCTGATTGCCCCGGCCATAATGCTCCCGTGCAGCCACGAGCTCCCGTGCTC
>JAFKKW010000340.1 GCA_017304275.1 Hyphomicrobiales bacterium
ACCTCTCCCCTCTGGGGAGAGGTCGCGCAGTGTCATGCGGAGCATGGCTCCGCCATGATGCTGCGCGGGTGAGGGGGGCCTGCGCTGTTAGGCCGGCGGCGAGATGAAGCCGCCCTCGACCAGCGCCTTCAGCATCACGGCCGCGCCGCACTGCTTCGAGACCGCATTCGGGTCCCACTTGTTGTCGGCCACGAACTTGCCCTTGGTGTAGTGGTTCGAGAAGCTCCAGAGGTACGGCGTGTTGATCTTGTACAGCAGCCGGCTGCGCCAGCCGTTGTAGCCTTCCAAGCGGTAGAGCATGCTCGCAAGATCCCAGTCGGCCTTCTCGTCGAGCTTGTCGTAGCGGATGGCGTCGCACGCGCTCGAAACCCAGTCCGAAGGCGGCAGCCACGGATTGGGGCGCCCGGCGGGCACCTGCTTCGTCTTGGCCTTGAGCGAGTCGCCGTTGTGCAGATGCGACGTCATGTCGAAGCTGCATTCCATGCCATGGATGATGGCCGTGAAATACCACGGCACGCAGGTTTCCTCGGCCACCGCCTCGTAGGACTTGCGCCGCGTCGAGTCCGTGATCTTGGTCACGTACCACTGCACGTCCGTGCGGTTGGCGGACTTGATCTCGCATGTCGAGAACAGCTTGCGGTAATCGTCGGCGATGTCCGCGAGCTTGGGCGCGGTGACGGCCGCCGCCTGCGGTCCTTCGGGGATGTCGCGCGGCATGCGCTCGGCGTTGCGCGCGGTGCGGAGAAGCTCGGACGCGCGGTCGACGAGACTGTCGATATCGGCCGACGTGACCCCGGTCGCGTCCGGCGCGGATGCAGTGATCCCGTCCATGAAATCAACGATGGCAGGCTGGATCTCGGAGAATTCCTCCGTAGCCGAAGCCGGCGCAAGTCCCATGCGCGGAACCGAGAGGCCGAGCCGTTGCGCCTCCTGCGACAGGTCCGAGAGTTGCGACCATGTGCTGCGCGTGATCTGCGCCTCCGCCACGGACACCCCGGCGCGGACGACGAACGGGGCTGCCAGCGCGGCCGCGAGACCCGTGGTGACCTGACGGCGGTCCAGTTTCATGCCTTTCATGATCGCTCCCTGGTCGTCATGCATGGTGTCGATCCCCCGCCTCTCGGTCAGCTCGAAGGAACCTCGAGCGCGACGGCCCGCTGCGACGCGACCACCTGGTCGCAGTCTGCGGGAACGATGTCCGCAATCTCCGCGCTGGCGAGCTCGTAGCAGCTCTCGACGAACGCGTTGGCGGCCTGCGACAGCGTCGAGCTCTGGTTGAGGCCGACCGTCATCGCCCGGTAGGTGACGCGGGCGAGCTTGGTGCGCCCGATGCCGGTCACCGTGATGCCGCGATGCGTTCCGCCTTCCGAGATCAGGAAGGCGAATTTGTTGAGGATGCCGCTGTTGAAGTGCACGCAGCCGTTGTCGTTGTAGGCGGTGGAGCCGCACTGCAGGTCGTCTGGCGTCAGCACGTCGGCGTAGCTGTCGGGCTGCCCGCGGTTTGCGAGCGAGAACTTCGCCTTGCGGTCGAACATCGACTTGCCGTTGGCGTCGCGCAGGTTGGGATCGGCGAGGCTCCGCAGCGGCGCCGTGATCGAAAATCCGGGCGAGGCTTCGCCGATCAGCCAGTTGCCGCCGTCTCCCCGCGCGTCGAGCTCGATCAAGGCCCCGAAGATGTCGGCGAGGGATTCGTTCACCGCGCCCGGCTCGTTGAGATAGAGCAGGTTTTTCTCGTGCGCGATGATGCCATGCGTCATTTCGTGCGCCACGATATCGAGCGCGCCCGCATAGCCCGGCCCGTACACCATCACGTTGCCCTTGGGGCAGTCGTAGGATTTGCTCGTGCACCAGTAGGCGTTCTGCGTCCGCCCATGCCGCACGTAGGCTTCCATCGGCGAGCCGCCCTGTCCGGCGTTGTCGTCGAAGCCGTCGCGCCCGAAGGTCAGGAAGAAATAGTCGCGCACGAGGCCCGCGTTGCGGAACGCGGTCAGCGCCTCGGGCGCCAGCTTCTCGGCGCGGGCGCGCTGCTCCTCGTCGATGCCGACACTGCCCGGGAACGTCGTCGTCTGCCCGAGGTCGAAGATCCGCCGCAGCATGCCGCCCGACGGCTGGTCGCGGTAATAGTAGAACGCCTCGCCCGTGTTCGCGTCGACGAAAATGCGGAAGGAGTCGATCGAGACCAGCCATGCGAGCCGCGTCGAGCCGCCCTTGGCCTTGCCGACGAGCGCCGGATCGAACACGACGAGGTTGGGTGCCGCCACCTCGGCCTTGCCCGGGTCGGGCGCCAGCGGGAATGCCCGCGAGGCATCCGGCGCGCTCCGCAGCACGTCGGTCAGCTTGGCGCGCGCCGCCGCGACGGCCTCGCCCTCGGCAATCTTGGGCGTCGTGCTGTCGAGCGCGACGGTGGAGATCGTGCCGCTGAATTTCGTCACGCCGAGCGTCGAATCGACGTTGAGCTTTGCCGTCGAGCCGAACACCGGCACGCCGTCGACGCGCTGCTCCACCTCCGCCACGTAGCGGTTCGGCAGATCCGGATCCTTGCGCCGCCGGACGTATTCCGGCTTCGCGCTCTTGTTCTTGGCCGGATAGAGCGAGCTGAGGCCGCCGGTGCCGAAATAGGCTTCGACGGCGCGCTTCGTCTCCTCTTCTGTCTGCTCCTTCTTTTCCGAGGCGCCGAGCGACGTCGAGCCCGCGCCAGGTTGCGGCGAGAGTCCCATGACGCTGGTCGGCAGCCCTGTCGCCGGATTGATGATCACGCGCAGGTTCGGATGCGTCTTGCGCAGTTCCGCGGCCGCGCGCTCGACCTCGACACGCGTCGCAGCTGCATCCGCGCTCGCCGCTGCGGGCGCGGCGCCGGCGGAGCGGGTCGCGTCCGACGCCCCCGTCACCAGCGAGGACGGCCCGCGCTCACCCGAGGGTGACGCGTCCGGGGCAGGCCCTTCGGCGACCACGGGCGTAGCGAGGCCGCGGCACTGCGTGATGGGCTGAGCCGCACCGGTCGAGGCCGGGATGACCTCGGCAGGCGTGGTGAGCCCCGCATACGAGGCCGCGATCGGGAACGGCGTCGCCGTGTCCGACCACAGGTATTCCATGGCCGATAGATCCGTCCGGTCGCTACCCGCGAGACGGCGCGCATCGCTCGGCAGCAGCGTTCCGAATCCACTGCCGTTGAGATCGATCTGCGGCCAGAAGCATTCGTTGTCGTCGATCACGCCGTCGCCGTTTAGATCCTCGGTGAAGGCCGCGTTCTTCGTTGCCGCATTGGAGAGCGAGGCGAGTTGCCGCGAGAAGATGGCGAGATCGCTCGAGGTGACCACGCCGTCGCCGTCGAAGTCGGCGAGCAGGCGCGCCTGCTCCGGGGCAACGGCCGCGACCGCCTCGAGGGCGTCGATGGTCGGCGCTTGCTTGGCGCCGTCGGGCGTGTGCGCGCTCTTGCGCAGGATGTCGGCGATCTCCGCCGGCTTCTTGTCGGGCGCAAGCTCGAACAGGATGCCGGCCAGCGCCGCCACGTGCGGGGCCGCTTGCGAGGTTCCGCTGCAGACGCCGATCGGCAGCTTGTCGGCCGCGAGCGTGCTCATGATATCGACGCCCGGGGCCGAGACGTGGCCGCCCGTGTTGGAGAACTCCGCGCGCAGCCCGTCGCGATCGATGGCTTCCACGACCAGGATGTTGGGAGGGCTTGGACCCGCCGCCGAATCCTGCGTGGCGGCCCACGCGAACGGCGACGCCCACTTGGCGGCGATCGGCGTTTCGCGGTCTTCGGAATCGTTGCCCGCCGCGACCACGAACAGCACATGATCCTGCACGCGGCTTGCCATCAGGCGGATTAGGTTGGCCTGGTGCGTAACGTGCAGGGCCAGCCCCGGAACGTCCTCGGGATTGTCCTCTCCGAGAAGGTTCGCGGCCATGAAATTGTAGCCGAGGCTGATGTTGATCACCCGCAGGTTGTCGGGCGTCATCAGGTTTGCGTAGACGTAGTCCAGCGTCTTCGCGAGCACGTCGTCGAAGAGCAGTGCGTGCACTTCCCATCCGTCGTCGACGCCGATGATGCCGGAATCCCCGACGATCGCGTCGTCCACGGCGATGGCGTCGAGGCGCGCATCCGGCACGATGCCGTCGATGCCCGGCTGGTCTCCCGATCGCGCCCCGATGATGCCGGCCACGTGCATGCCGTGATGCGTTCCGCAGCCGGGCGTATGATAGACGAGCGGCTTCACGTTCTGCATCGAGGCGAACGGCACCATGGGGTTGGCCGCGAACCCGCTGTCGATGACGGCGATCTTCGGCCGCGGCGCGCCGGGATGCGCCTGGCGGTAGCGGTTGAGGATGCTCCAAGCGGGCGGCATCCGGATCGCCTTGAGACCCCAGTTGCCGTCGAGGCTGTCGCCGCTGTTCCAGCGCCAGGAGAACACCTCGTCGCCGACCGCGATGGTGGCGCCGGTGCTCTTCTTCGGGAGCTGCTTGGCCTCCATCGTCGAGTTGACGAACGCGCCGTCGACGACCTTCTCGTCACGAAGCTCCTTGATGATCGGCGGCTCGAGCACGCTCTTGAGCTGCTCCTGCGGTGCGGCATCGGGGGCGGGAGTTTGCGCCGCGCCGCGCGTCTGGCCGCCGCCGGCGACCTCGACCGTGATCACGCCGAGCGGCGCGATCATCTTGGTGATCGTGAGGTTGTATTTTTTGAGCAGCGCCTCGATGTCCGTATCGGTGGCGTCCGGGCTGAGCTGGATCACGAAGCTGTTGGGCTTGGCGACCGGCACGCGCCGCCGCTCTGCGCGTTCCGAGCCGCCGGGACGGGAGCGCCATTGCCGCCGCTCCGGCCTGTCCCACCGCGAGCGCGGGATCGCCGTCGCCGGATCGGTGTCGCCGGTGGCCGTGCCGGTACCCGAGCCCGCAGGTCCCGCGGCCCCGGCAAAAGCGACTTTGGAGGTTGCGCCGGGCGCCGGGGACGCCCCGCCGAACGCCGACGTGATCAGCGACGTAAGCGATTGTCCCCACGACGACGCGTCGGAGCGCTTCGCGTTCGGCGTCGTCGGCGTCTTGCCGGGATCGATGTAAATGAAGTCGTCCGTCTTGCCGGCGTCACGGCCGCCGAAGCTGCGCGGCTGCGGTGCCGGAGCGGGCTTCTTGGGCGCGAACTTGTCCTCGAGCGTGCGCTGCAACTTGTCGTACTTCGACGGCGGCAACTGCGCGTTCGCCGTCGAGGCGATCGGAAGGACGAGCGCCACGAGCATCGCCGCGGCAAGTGCAGGCGTATGTCTCGGCATCGGTAGGCTCCTAACTCAAGCTCAAAAAACGAAGGGTGATGGCGTTACCAGTCGGTCGCCCAGGTCCACCACGAGTTCCAGTTAGTCTTGGCCGCGTCCCACCATCCCTGCTGTTGCGGAGCGGGCGTCGGCGGCGGTGCCGGCTGTGGTGTCGGTGCCGGTGAAGGCGCGGGCTGCGGCGTGGGTGCCGGTGCAGGAGCCGGTTCAGGCTGCGGCGCGGGCTCCGGCGTGGGTTGCGGCGTCGGTGCGGGCTCAGGCGCCGGCTCGGGAGCGGGCTGCGGCGTGGGTTCAGGCGTCGGCGCCGGCTGCGGCTCAGGCGCAGGAGCGGGCTCCGGCTGCGGCGCGGGTGTGGGTTCTGGTTGCGGCGTCGGTGCCGGCTCGGGCACAGGGGCCGGTGTCGGTTCCGGAGACGGCGTTGGAGTGGGGGTCGGCGTCGGTTCCGGTGCCGGCGTCGGTTCCGGCGTGGGCTGCGGCGCCGGCGGCGGCTTCGGCGCCCCGATCTCGAGCCCGGCGTCGACGATCAGGTTGCCGTCGGCATCGATACCGGGATCGAGCCCTTTCGCCTTGCGCAGCGCGACGATCATCGACGGGAACGTCGGCACATAGACCTGCAGCGTCTTGTTGCCGACCTGGATGCGCTGGCGCACCTGCATATGCAGATGCAGGCTCGTGCCCACTTTGCCGCCCATGTACCGCGAGACCTTGCCGAGCACCTGGCCCTGCTTGACCTTGGCGCCGGTCTTCACGGTGATCGATTTCGGGTGCATGTGGAGGTAGTAGTAATCGGTGCCGTCGTCGGTCTTGAGCTGCACCGTCGTGTTCGACGTGACATTGACGATCGTGCCGTCCTCTGCCGCCACCGCTTCCCAGTAGTTGTCCTTCCAGGACGGCGGACGGATGTCCTGGCCCTGATGGCCGACGCCGCCCGAGGGGCACAGCGGCATGTCCCAGCCGCGCACCTCACAATAGGTGTCGCGCTGCTTCATCGGGTCGTAGTTGCGCGGGTCGTTCTCGCTGCCGCCGGCCGCGCCCTTGCCGTTGTAGCCGCCGCCGCCGTAGCCCCAGATCTGCGAGTTCATGTGCGGAAACTGGCCGTCGCCGAGCTTCAGCGGAAAGATCATCTTCGGCAGGTAGACGTAGCGGTCGGACCGCCCGCGACCCTTGTCGTTCGCGTGCAGGTCCCCCGGCGGATAGTAGGCGAAGCCGGCCTTGGCGGGGTCCGTGTTGGCGGGATCGCCGGTCGCCGGCGGCGGCTGTTCCGGCGTCGTCGGTCCTTCGCCAGTCGTGGGAGTCTCGGGCGTCGGCGCCGGCGTGCCCTCGGACGGCAGCAGGCTGCAGCGGGCGAGATGCACGAGGCTGCCGCTCGGATCGCGCGTGAGGCAGGACGCGTCCGGTCCGATGCCGGGCCGCATGCCGCCGACGCTCGGCCCGGCGAGGCTTTGCACCAGGGCGTACGTCGCCAGGTCACGTCCGAAGAGCGACGGTGCCGCGGCCACGCGGGTATGATCCTGCGCCGGAAGAGGAGAGGGGAGTGCGAGGAGCGAGCTGCCGCCGATGAGACCAACGCACGAGGCAATAAGAACTTTTCTCACGCCATTTCCCCCATATCCGTACGCAACGTCGTCGTGCTTCGGACCCCGCCGGGATAATGCCCAATGCGCCTACCCCTGGCAACGAAACGAGCGACATCCCTCGTGAGCATAACTTACGGCGCTGGCTCTGCCGGCAGCATGGCTTCCAGCATTTGCCGCGCCTCGGGTGTCAGACGATCTTCCGGCAGATCCGCGGCCAGCACGCGCCGGATCGCCGCCTGCACGTTGGCCGGCGGCGGCTCCGGCGACGACGCAAGCGCCTGCGGACCACCAAGTCCCGGCGCGGCCGAGAACAGGCCGCCCCAGTCGATACCGATCGACGGCTTGGCCCAATCGCCCGAAATTTTGATGGGGATGGGAAACGCCGTCGGCGGCGGAATCGCCTTCACGCGGATTTCCTGATTGAGCTTTTTCTTGGGCACGTTGACGGTGCCCGCCGAGTTGATCTCCACCTCCGAGCCGCCCATGGCGAGGCCCGGCTCGCTGCGCATGATGCCCTTCTTGATGTCGTACTGCGCCTCGAGCTTCGTGAACCCGGTCTTGGCCGAGAGGTCGAACGACCAGCTTTTCCACCACTCGAAGATCATGCGCCGCACGTCGAAGCCGCGCAGCGCCCCCTGCCCCATCCGGAAATTCGCCTTGCCGTCGAGGGTGCTCGTGAGCTGGCTCTGGTTCTGGCCCGCAGCGCTGGCCGTGATCTCGACGTTGGATTGGCCGGTCAGCAGCGGTTTTCCGGTGAGCTCGGTGACGATCGGTTCCGCGGCCACGTCCGTCATCGTGAGTTGGACGGTCGCGCGCGGCGGTGAGGCGCGGCTGTCGATATTGAACGTTCCGACCGCCTTGCCCGCGCCGACGGCAAGCTCTTCGAGCGTGGCGTCGAGAACGCCCTCCGTGATGCCGGCCTTGAGGCGTCCCTGTTTGAGATCGAGCGTGCCGTAGGTGATTGCGGCGGCATTGACCAGGAGATCGAGATCGAGCGCCTGCAGCGCCTTGAGGTTGAACGGCTGCTCGCTCCACCCGGGCGTCGAGAGCGGCGAAGCGGCGGCCGACCGCTCAACCTCGGCGACCGCGGCCGCCTGCGGACCTTTTTCCAGGGCGTCGAGGTCGTTCAGAAGCTGCTCCCAACTCGGCGTCACGAGCGGCTCGAAATCGGTCTGCGGCGTGGGTGCAAGCGTGCTGCGCGCCTGGACGCCCGTCGCGCGCCCAAGATCGATGTGCTCGCTCGCAAGTGTTCCAGCGAGCTTCGGCCGCGCGCCGCCCAGATCGAGGGTGCCGTCGAAACGGCCGCTCGTGGTGTCGACCATCACATCCGCTTCCGTGAACGTGAGGTCGCGCGTCGTGGCTTTGATCTTGCCGTCGAGCGAGCCCCGGAGCGGCGCGCCCGAGGACGTGACGTCGGAGCCGAACCAGCGTGCGAGGTCGACGAGCGACGGCGACGACGCCGTCACCGAGCCGGCGAACTCCGCGGCTGCCGAGAAATTGGCGTCCCCGTCGAGCGAAGCCCTGAGCGGCCGAGAGTCGACGTTGGCCTTGAGCGTCGATGACGTACCGCCGATCACGGCATTGAAGTCGCCGACGGCCGCGTCGAACGCCACCGTCTCGCCGCCCGCGGACAGGCTGCCCTTGGACGCCAGCGCGCCCGACAGGGGATCGAGGGTCTGCACAGAGTTGATGGCCGTTGCTGATCGCTGTGCGCCGGTCCTGGCGCTCTGGAAGGTGAGGGCGCCGTCCGAGATGGTCGAGTCCGGAGGCAGGCTGAAGGCAGCGGGAACGAGGGGAGTCGTCGTGTCCGTTTCCGCCGGAGCGGCCGCCGTCGAGGCAGGCGCCTGCGCCGCTGTCGTGTCGAACACCCAGTTGCGCGTCCCGTCGGCGCCTTCCTCGAGCGCGAACACCGGCTTGATGAGATCGAGCCGGTTCATGCGCACACGGCCCTTGAGAAGGGGCAGCAGATCGACGTTGGTCTTGATCGTCTCGGCGCGGAACACGTCGCGCTCCGCCATGCCCGGCGGGTTTGATACGGTGACCTGATCGAATTCGGCTTCGAGTTTCGGCCTGAGCTTCAGGCGCAGGTCGCCGATGGTGACGGTGCGTCCGATGGCGGCGCCGATGCTTTTGGCGAGTTGATTTTTGATCAGCCCTGTCGGCGGAAAGAGAAGCAACAGCGCGATGGAGACCACCGCGCCGATCAGCACCAGGCGGACGATGCGCCAGAACGTGCTGCCCTTTTTCGGCGATGTCGGAGCGGCCGGCGTCCCAGGATCCGTTGCCATGCGGGTCTCCACGCAACACGATTGACCACGTCTGCCGGATTGAGCCGGTCACCGAAGTGACGGCCGTCGATCGGAGAGCGCGGTCCTCCCCCCACGGGAGCAGGCTGAACAGCGAGATACTATCTGCGGCGAGCCCGTTCAACCAGCAGTGTGTCCCGGATGCGCTTGTGCGGAGGTGCGTTGCCCGCGAGCGACGCTTATGGGTGTGCTCACACTTGATCGTGAACGCGGACGGCGGTTAGAGTCCGCGCGCATACGTTGGGGCGCTGCACGATCAGACAGTTCGAGCAAGCGAAGATTGGCTTGGAAAACAAGGATGTGTCTCATGTCGCGTCAGGGCCGGTCCGCAAAAGCGTCCTTCGTGTCTGCAATCGTGGCGGCTTCCGTCGTCGCGGCGGCGGTATGCGGTGCCACCGGCGTTTCGGCCGCGGACAAGCTGATCGAGGTGCAGTGGTCGGATCCCGAGATCAAGAATTTCGTGGCGACCAGCGCGCCCCCGCGCTCGTTGGGTCCAACCGCCGACGATCAGTTGTCCAAGCTCAAGCTGCCCGTTCTCGCCTTCGACAGCACGCCCGGCGTGGTGGAGAACACGTTTCGCCTCGGACCGCGCCCCGCGACCGAGCGCGATGTCGTGATGGATGACGAAAACCCCGTCTGGTACCAGATTGTGGAGCGTTACGGCGACGTGACGGTCTCGGTATCGGCCGATCTGCGGGTCCAGCACACGTTCTCGCCGGAAAAGTTCCCGATCTACGAGAACACCAGCCGCGGCGCGCTCCCGCAGGCGGGCCCGGTCGTGTCGGTGTTCGACGACCGCGCCTCGGGCGGCGAGGAAGGCTATCTCGCTGAGTACACGGTCACGAAGTACGGCGTGCCCTACACCGTGACGGTGGAATGCACGGACGCTGCCAAGGAAGAGTGCCGCGACACGACGCAGATCTCGAAGGACGCCGAGCTCCTGAAACTGATCCGCGCCGCACCGCCCACGCCCTAACGTCCGCTGTCTGCTCGTTCTGAGGCGTGTCTGGACCCCGGCCTACGCCGGGATGACGTTTGGAATAGCGGCGGACCGATAGCATAATCTCAACGTCACCCCGACGGAGGTCGGGGTCCAGACACGTCTGAAATGCACTCGACCGCATCACATCACCCGATCCCAGGGTGAGGGGCAGCGACCCGTCGCAGCGCAGAACACTCACACGGCGAGATTGCCCGCGATCGAATGACGACCAACTGCGGGAGCCGTCGCCAAAGCCAGATCCGGTCCCACCGGAACGCCATGATCCATGCCGCGGATGGCGCCGTCGCGCGCACCCGAGATCATGTTCTGGCTGACGAGGCACGCGCCCGCCGTCGGGTCCGCGGAAACGAGAATGCCGACCCCGGCCGAACGGATCACATTGCCGGTGATCGCAACGTCGCGCAGATAGGGACCCCAACCGGCGATGATGCCCGCCGTCGGCGCATTCTCGATGACGTTGCCGGTCACGGCCGCATCCGCCTCGATGCTGATGCCGACCCCGCGCTTGTCGACCGGCTCCGCCTCGCGCCGGAACAGGTTGCGCACGAGGTTCCCCTGCACGACGGCAAGCCGCCCGCCTTCGCTGAAGTTCGTCACCGCGATGCCGCTCGCCGCGCCGTCGACAAGGTTGTTGGCGATGACCGCGCCCTCGAACGCGAACTCGGCATAAAGCGCGACCTCGCCAAGCGTGCGGCATTGGTTGCCGACCATCTGGATATTGCCGGCCGCGTTGCCGCGCACCGCCGAATAGGCGCAGTCGGCAATGTGATTGTCCGAGACGGTCACGCCCCGCGCACGAAACACGTTGATGCCGTTGCCGTTCTGTCCGCTGCCGCCGCCCTTGGCCGCGATGTTCGTGATGCGGTTGCCGACAATGAGCGTGCCGTCCTCGCCCGGCGCGCTGCGCCAGACCTGGATGCCGTTGTTGCCGCAATCGGCAACGGCGTTGTGCGCAATCGTAAGGCCCTCGGCGTCGAGGCTCACGACTCCCGCCTCCGCCAGGTCGTGAAGCATGCAGTCGGTAACGCGTCCCGAGGCGCGTTGCAGCATGATCCCGTTGAGCAACCCGCGCCGGATCTCGAGCCCTCCGATCCACACATCCGTGCAGTCGGTCAGAGCCAATAGCCCCATCGCCCGGCCAGCATCGATCGCAAGGCCGTTGCCGTCGATGACCAGCCCCTCGAGCCGCACGCCCGGTGCCGCTTGCGCCGCGAGGAAGCTCGCCCCGCCCGTGAACGACAGCACGGTCTGCCGCGCGGCGCCGATCAGGCATGTGTGTGGGCGAATCGCGATCGGACCGACGTCGAATGTTCCGGGCGCAAGGCGGAGCGGCACGCGTTGCGCGGCTGCCTGGTCGATGGCCGCCTGCAGGGCCGCCGTGTGATCGCTGCTGTCGCTGGGCGCCAGAACGAGCCCTGAGGGATCGGCAGGTATCGCAGCCTCGCGCGGACCCGCGCTCGCGGCTGCTGCGGCGAGTCCGGCCGAGGCCGCTCCGGTCGAGAGCACTGCGCGGCGACTGAGATGCATAGATGGCCTCCGGCGCCGATCATGCCGAAAGCGGGTTAACGGTCCTTGACGCGTCGGCGGGAGGGCGGCGGCCGGCCGAGGCAGGTGCGGATGATCTCGAGCCCGCCGATCAGCGCCGTGCCCCAGTCGAAGCGCATCTGGCTGGGATCGGCGCGCGACTTGAGCAGCGCGGGCGGGATCGTCTGCGGGATATGGAAGAAGCCTACCGCATCCGGCTCGGAAATCTGCTCGGCGCAGATCAGCGACTGGTAGAGGATCGCGTTGCAAAGATAGCTGCCGGCATCGCGCGAGGTGACGGCCGGCACGCGGAGCGCGGTCAGGCGGTGGGCGATGTCCTGAGCTGGGAGCCGCGCGACGAGCGTCTCGGGGCCGCCCCGCACAATGGTGTCGTCGCGAGGCAGGGCACCTGCGGCATCGGCCGCCGCCTTGCACGTGTTGTGAGCATCGGTTTCGATCACGAACGCATTTGCTTGCGGCGAGACGCCG
>JAFKKW010000292.1 GCA_017304275.1 Hyphomicrobiales bacterium
CCTCCACGTCGCTGCAATCGGCCCGCCGGCGCTGGACGAAGGACATGAGCCCCAGCTTGACGCGCGGCGAAAGAGTGGAGAGCGATTGCCGCAGGGCCTGTCGGGTGAGGTCGAGCTTCGAGGGGCGCTCGTTGCCGATGTTGCCCCACATCGAGCCGGATCCGTCGAGCACCAGGACCGCCGGCCCGTCGGAGCCGGCGTCTTGCGCGAGCGAGGGAGCGGCCGGCAGCAAAACGGCCGCGAGCAGAGGCAGCAGCAGGGCAAGGAGACGGCGGCGGGGCATCGGGCGCAACGATCTGGTTTCCTGAAAGGCGACGTAGAGATTGTAACAGAGCCGCCTTTGCGTTAGCGAGGCCGGCAAAGTCTCATGTCATGGAAACTTGCGCAATGAATGACGCCTTGATCGAAGCCCTCGAAACCCGCCGCTCGGTGAAACCGGACCGCCTTGCGGCGCCGGCCCCGGCAGGCGCCGAGTTGGATCGCATCCTCGCCGTCGCCGCGCGCGTGCCCGATCACAAGAAGCTCGTGCCCTGGCGCTTCATCGTTTTCGAGGGCGAGGCACGCGCCGCCGCCGGAGAAATTTTTGCCGCCGCCTGCCAGGCGGAGGAGAAGGAGCCGCCCTCGCACGTGCGCCTCGACACCGAGCGTGGCCGCTTCCTGCGCGCGCCCCTCGTGGTGGCGGTCGTCTCGCGCATCGCAAAGCGCCCCGGCGCGCCCGAGTGGGAGCAGATCCTGTCGGCAGGCGCCGCCGCGTTCAATCTCTGCCTCGCGGCCAACGCGTTGGGTTACGGCACGTCGTGGCTGACCGAGTGGATCGCCTATAGCCCCTACGTGCACGAGAAGCTGGGCCTGGCGGAGAACGAGCGCATCGTCGGTTTCGTGCACATCGGCACGCCGATGGAGAAGCCCGACGAGCGCGAGCGCCCGAAGCTCGCCGACGTCGTCACGCGCTGGGCGCCCTGAGAGGCCCGCGCACGAACGGTCCACGCCGCGCACGATTGACGAGCCTCCGGCCCCCGAGCTTGCGCATGCAAGCCAGGGACGCCGTGGCGAGGCGCGCGTATCTGCAAGCCAGCAGCGCGCCGTTGCATATACGCACGTGCGCGGGTGCGCCGGGCCTGTCCGCGGCCGGTGGAAACCCTTGATAGTAGGCCATAATGCATCGCTTGCCGGCGGAACGTCGCCTCGGGCGGCGCCAGACCATAGAAAACGCTCGAAATCCGGCTCAATCTCGTGATGATTTGACCGAAGTTTATGTTTGATTCCAATCGGCTTCGCGGCTTCCTTGGGAGCCGCCGGAGGTCGCCGCCCGAGGGAAGAATGCCGATACGTGCATCGCGCCTTGAACTGATGCCGGACAGCGAATTGCTGCGCATGCGGTTCTGCGACCTTCCGCTGAATATCAAGGGATCGCTGGTCGAGGAGCGCGCCAAGCAGGTTTTCGACGAATTAACCGCGCGCGGCATTCGTTTCCGTCCGACGATCTGGATCGCCGAAGAGTGGTATAATCCCGACGGAGTCGTTGGCTTCGCCATTCCGTTCTATCTCCTGCACCCGCGACTGATCCGCCTCGAGCGCAAGATGATGTTGGAAGCGGAAGGCGCATCCCTGACGGAAGCAATGAGCATTCTGCGTCACGAGACCGGCCACGCCGTTGATGAGGCTTTTCGGCTGAGCGAGATGCGCGAGTACCGGCAGGTATTCGGCTCGCCGCAGCGCGCGTATCCGAAAAACTATATCGCTGACCCCGACAGTCGCGATTACGTCCAGCATCTCAACGCGTGGTATGCGCAGTCTCATCCGGTCGAGGACTTCGCGGAGACCTTTGCCGTCTGGTTGAAATCGCAAAGAAGCTGGCGGCGGATGTATCGCGATTGGCCCGCATTGGAGAAGT
>JAFKKW010000341.1 GCA_017304275.1 Hyphomicrobiales bacterium
GCGTTGCCCCACGGGGTGATGATCGGCAGGCCCTCGGCGTTGGTGCCGAACCAGCCGGCGCCTGGCGAAAGGGCAACGAGCGTGCCCTCGCTCGGATAGATGGCCGGATAGCCCCACAGCGCGAAGCCCGCCGCGATGCCGCCGAAGATGCCGCAGTAGCCGTGGACGGCGACTGCACCAACGGCATCGTCGAGCTTGAATTTCTTCTCGACCCAGTTGTGCATGAAGTAGCCGACGCAGGTGCCGACCACCGCAAGCGAGAGGGCAACGAACGGATGGTAGAGATCGTTGCCGGAGCTTGCGCTGATGAGGCCCGTTAGGCCACCCGAGAAGGTCCAGAAGGCGTTGCCTCCCGAGATCAGGTAAGCCGTCATCATGCCGCCCAGGAGAGCGATCAGGAAGTTGATCGTGACGCCCGACAGCGTGATCGGGAAGCCGTAGATGTTGGTGGTGGTCCAGTACTCGGGCTGACCGGCGGCCGCAACGTTCGCCAGCGGAATGTGGCAGGCGGCATAGAAGCCGAAGAAGCCCACGTAGATCATGAAGAGACCGATGGTGACCATCCACGGGTTATGGGCCGGGATCTCGCGCGGTTCGCCATCGGGGCCGAACTTGCCGATGCGCGGGCCGAGGTTGATGAGAACGCCGAGCGCTATGAAGCCGGAGACGCTGTGCAGGATGCCCGAGCAGTACTGGTCGTGCAGACCGAGATACTGGACCATCCAGCCGTTGCCGGCCCAGCCCCACGCCGCGGGGATGACCCAGGCGACGGCGCCCGCGTAGATGGCGATGATGAGGAAGCCGATCGTCTTCGAGCGCTCGATGATGGAGCCGGAGACGATCGAGCCGGCCGTCATGCCGAACAGCATGAACGCGCCGAGGAAGACGCCCGAAATGCGGTCCGTGAGATTGGGCGCGAGGGTCGTCGACCAGGGCTCGAAGCCGGTCGAGAGCGCGATGTAGAGCCACATTCCGAAGAGGTAGAACGCGATGCCGATGGTCGGGATCGCCATCGCGTTCTTCAACAGCGTGTGCTGGACGTTCTTGGTCCGCGCGACACCGACTTCGTACATGCAGAAGCCCATGTGGATGAAGAACATCAGCACGATACATAAGAAAAAGTAGAACTCCGTGAAAACGGTCAACATGCCTGTCGCTTGATCGGCCATGTAGATCTCCCCTGCTACTCGCTGCGCCCCCGCAAGCCCGGTGCCACGCCGGATATCGCGTGGCTGCCCGCGTCTTGGGCTGCTTTCCCTAGAGGCAACTCTTGTGCCAGAGGTGAAACCCACCTCCCGGCAAGGACGTCGTGCGGCCGCAACCCTCCGTGCTGCTTGGGTTTCTGGCGCTGCGGTGGAGGCGAGACGGGTGTGGCTCGATGCGTTCCGAGCGCGCGGTTCGGTTGCTCAATCCGTAAGCGGTTGGCTCGGCGCACGGGCAGGGCGGAAACCGGATCGCTGCCGGCGGCGTGTAGCCTCCGGGAATATGGACAGGGGGTGAATTTGCGAATTTTCTTATGAGGAAACTATTGTGCAAGAAATGAAAGTAGTCTTAGGGTGAGACGGTCGGCTCGGTTCGAGTGGACTTGGGGGTATTGGCCGGCTCCGCAGCCCTGCGGAAGCGGCGAGAAAGGGAAGTGCAGGTCATGCAGGTATTGGTACTCCAGCATCTTGCCGTCGAGCACCCGGGCGTGTTCCGCGACTTCCTGCGCGAGGACGGGGTCGCCTGGCACACGGTAGAACTCGATCAAGGCGAGCCCATTCCGGATCTCGAACCCTATGACGTCATGCTGGTGATGGGCGGTCCGCAGGATACGTGGCAGGAGGATCAGTTTCCCTGGCTCAAGCCGGAGAAGGCGGCCATCCGCCGTTTTGTCGCCGACATGGGCCGGCCTTATCTCGGGCTGTGCCTCGGCCATCAGTTGCTCGCAGATGCGCTCGGCGGGAAGGTCGGTCCGGGCCCGCGTCCCGAGGTCGGCGCGCTCACCATCTCGAAGACGGAAGCCGGTCGTGCTGATGCGCTGCTAGCCGGCGTTCCCGATCCCATCGAGGTGCTGCAGTGGCATGGTGCCGAGGTAAAGTCGCTACCTGAAGGCGCGGTGCATCTGGCGCGGTCGGATGCCTGCGAGATCCAGGCGTTCCGCTATGGGCGGCGCGCTTATGGCCTGCAGTGCCATGTGGAAGCGACCCAGGATACGGTGGCGAACTGGGTGGCCATTCCGGAATATGAGAAGGCGCTCGAAGCGACGCTCGGCCCGGGCAGCGCTGCGCGTCTTGCGGCGCAGGTCGCGGACCGCCTGCCGGTGTACACGTCGATCTCGCGCGCGCTCTACACGAACTTCAAGACGCTGATCTGAGGCTGGGGTTCGAAGCCGATGGATAAGCTCGACGCGATGAACGTGCTGACGAAGGTCGTGGCCACCGGGAGTTTCGCGGAAGCGGCGCGGCGGCTCGGCGTGACCCGCTCGGCGATCAGCAAGGCCATTACGCAACTCGAGCAGGAACTCGGCGCGCGCCTGCTCGACCGGACCACGCGGCGCGTCACGCCGACGGAGGCGGGGCTTGCCTATTACGAGCGCTGTCTCGGCATCCTGGCGCAGATCGCGGAGACTGAGGCGCAGATCTCGCGCCTTCACGACGAGCCGAAGGGCGTGCTCAAGGTCAATGCGCCGATGACGTTCGGTACCCTTTATCTCGGGTCGGCTATCGCTGATTTCATGGATCGCTACGGCGACCTCAAGGTCGAACTGACGCTGACCGACCGCATGATCGATCCGCTCGAGGAGGGCGTCGACATAACGGTGCGTATCGGCGCGCTCGTCGATTCAAGCCTTATCGCGCGGCGGATCGCGGCGGCGCGCATGATGATCGTCGCCAGCCCGGATTATATCGCCCAACACGGCGCGCCCCAGACGCCCGCGGAACTCTCCAGCCACAAGTGCCTGCATTACGGACATTCGACGACGGTGCCGCGCTGGCAACTGACGGAGAACGGCGTCCCGCTCTCGGTGGCAGTCACGGCCTGCCTCAGCTCCAACAATGGCGACACGCTGCGCGATGCGGCGCTCAAGGGCATCGGCGTGGCACGCCTGCCGAGCTTCATCGTGGGTACGGATGTGGCGGCGGGCAGGCTCAAGGTGGTGCTCGCGGCCTATCC
The DNA here is from genome assembly GCA_017304275.1 of Hyphomicrobiales bacterium. GTDB lineage: Bacteria > Pseudomonadota > Alphaproteobacteria > Rhizobiales > Hyphomicrobiaceae > Hyphomicrobium_C. The sequence goes on from JAFKKW010000341.1 coordinate 3,157, forward strand.
GCCGCAGGACCTGCACATCCATGCGCTTTACGCACCGAACCGGTTTCTCGCCGCGAAATCTCGCGTGTTCATCGATTTCCTGGTGGAGCGGTTTGCGCGGCCGTCGTGGGAGAAGGGTGAGGCCATGAAGGCGACGGCATCCTGACCGCAGGCGACGTGCTCTTCCGCGGTTACGGCGTGGGGAACTGGGCCGGTGGCGCGGAGCCTGCGGGGGGCACGGTTTCCGAGGTTGCGATGTCCTCGAGAAGGTCGGCCTGCTTCTTCAGCATGGTATCGGCCTTGGAGGGCAGCACCTCGAACTCCCATCCGTCGGTGCGGGCACGGATGTCGTCGGCGGCCTTCTTGGCGTCGCCTTCGCCCGAAGGCTCGACGGTGATCCAGGTGCCGTCCTTATCGCGGCGCACATTCAGCGCGATCTTGAGGCCGCCATCGGTCTCGAAACTCACGGTCCCGGCGGCGCCCTCTTGTGTGCTCACCGCCTTGCGCACGCGCTCGAAGTCGAGAAAGGATGCGGCCTCGAGGATGTTGTCGACCATGTTGACGTACTTGATCTTCTTGCCGTCCGGGATGTTCTCCAGCGCGTGGCTGCCGTCGGTAGCGCGCTTGACCTTGTAAGGTGGTTCGCCCTTCACCTCGACGGTCAGCTCCTTGATCTTCTCGGTCTGGGTCTCGAAGACGCGCTGGTTTGCCCAGTCCTTGAGGGCCGCGCCGCCGGCGATGGTCGTGCTCGCAAGCCAGCTCTGCTCGTCACCCGGACGGCGGACGTAGGTGCCGCCGCCGCCGTGTCCGGTGGTGGGGTCCGCGCCGGTTCGCGGCTTTCCGGCGATGATCTCGGCCAGGATGTTGCCGCTACGGTCCTCGAGCCTGATCAGGCGCGCGTTCGAGGTCTTCTGCGCGGGATCGTCGACATCGAGCAGCGCGTAGCGTCCGGTGACCCGCGTCTTCGGCTCGATGAGCGTCGCGTCGGTGAGGGCGAGCAGCAGGGCGCGGATCTTCTCGGGGCTTGCCGGGTAGCCGTCCTGGCTCTTGACCAGCCAGCGGTCGCCTGTCCTTTCGAGCGTGAGCGACTTGCCGCCCTGCTCGATCCCGATGCGGTCGATGCCGTTGGCCTGCGAGGCGAGGCCAGGGAACAGCTTGCCGGCGCGTGCGGTGTCTCCGGTCCATGGCACGCGGGCGGAGTAGACGGCAACCGCCACGATCAGCGAGAGGGCGGCCACGGTGGCGAGGGCTGCAAACTGCTTGGGCGTCATCGCTCTTCTCTCTTCGACTTCATTCTTCGGCGGGATCAGGCTTTCGGGGTCGTGCGGCGAGACCGCCACAGCGTCCATGCGATGCCGCCAATTGCGATCAGGAGCGGGACCAGGGCGATGTTGGCGAACTTCAGCCAGCCGTCGAGGCTGTCGATGCTCTGGCTCAGCGCCAGCTTCACCTGACGCAACTCGCGGCGGGTGTCGAGCATCTGGCTCTTGAAGCCATCGATCGCCTCGCGCTCCTTGTCGGAGACGATGACGTTGCCGCCGGTTGCAGCGCTCGCGGTCTGCAGCTTCTCGAGCTCCTGCTCGACCGACTTGAGCTTGGCGGTGAGCGCCTCCTCCTTCTCGCGGAACTTGCGTTCAGCGTCGCGGCGCAGGCCCTCGACGAGAGTGAACGTGCGATCCTTGATGCCGCGGCCGCGCAGCGCGATGAGGGCATCGCTGCCCGAGAGGTTCTCCAGCGCGCCCAGGATGAACGCGCCGTTGCTCGCCGACGGCATGACGAACTCCTGGCCGAACATCTCGCGGCTATCGACCCAGAAGCGGTCTGCCAGGAGATCGCTGTCCGCCACCACGATGGCGTTGATGCGCCCCTGCGCGACATGGCCGGGGCCGGGCTTCTGCGCCGCGGGGGCACCTGCGTCGGCGGCTTTCGCGTCCTTTGCTGCGTCAGCGGGGGCGCCGTCCGGCGTCGGAGGATCGGCCTTCGTCGCGTCCTTCTTCTCGTCAGGCTTTTTCTCCTCGGCTTTCGGCACGCCGTTCGGGAACGCGGTCTTGGTCTCGCCGGCGATGCGGGCGGCGAGCATCAGCGATTTGCCGCCCGGCACGTAGTTGCGCAGCAGGGCGACCGGGTCGCCGGTCATGCCGACCTTCGAGGAGTCGAGCACCATGGCTTCCGGCGAGGTAGAGAGGATGGGCGTCACCGTGGTCGATGCGCCGCTCGCGGGCACGAGGAAGCCGGCCGAGGCGAGGTTCAAGTCCTCGATGCCACCTGAGAGGACGTCGCGCTGGTCGATATTGGTCTTATCCAATCCAAGCCATGCGACGTATTCGGTCACCGTGCCGTCGCTGCCGCGGCCGAGCTGCACGCGACGCGCGTGGCGGATGTCGCCGGCGACCTTCTTCGGATCGAAGTCCACGCCCCAGCCCTTGAGCAGCTTCGCAAGCTCGGCGCGTCCCTCGCCCTGCTTTTGCATCAGCTCGAGCTGGGCGGCTTCCGCCACGGGATCGATCAGGACGAGGAGCTTGCCGCCTTTCAGAGCGTACTGGTCGATGGCATAGGCCGCCTCGGGCGTGAGCTGCGTCGGCTGGGCGACGAGCAGCACGTCGATGCGGGGCGGGATCTCCTTCGCGGACTGGTCGATGGTCTCGACGTCGAAGAACTCGCGGATCTGACCCATGATGATCCACGGCGGCGTCTGCTGCTGCGTCATCGGATTCTGGCCGCCGTCGAGGGGCAGCGAGGTCATCAGGCCGACGAGGCGCTTCTTGGGGTTGGAGAGCGTGTGGATGAGCTTCGTGATGTCGTACTCGACGAAGTTCTCGCGGCTCGGCGCGAAGAAGCCGATCACCTCCTGGTTGTCGGTCGAGTTGGTCGCGACGAGGCCGAAGTAGGCCATCTCGCCCTCGGCATTGAGACGCTGGCCGCTCAAGCCCGCCGCGACCGCCTGGTCCTCCGCGTCTGAGAACGGGGCGGGGTCGAGAATCTCAAGCTCGAGCTTGCCGCCCGAGATGCGCTGGAAATCCTCGAGCAACGTGCGCAGGCGATCGAAATAGCGGGCGTAGGTCGGGGCGACCTCGCCGAGCTTGCTGGAGAAGTAGAGGCGCGCCTTGATCGGCTCATCCAGCGACTGCAGCACGGCAACGGAGCCGGGCGAGATCGAATAGAGCTTGTCCTGGGTGAGGTCGGCCTTCCAGCTTCCGAGCGTCTCGGAGGCGATCAGGTTGACGGACAGCAGCGTGACGGCGGCAAGCGCGAGACCGCCCCAGGCGAGACGCGCAGGGGACAGTTTCGACGCGTAGGCGACGAGCCCGGAGAATGCGGCGGCGAGGCGGGTGCGCACGGCGGTGAAGATGTCTGACATGATGCGGACCTCAGGCGGATTTCTTCTGGCCGACGGCGACGGCGTTGGCGAACAGCGCGAAGGCGATGATGGAGACGAAGAAGACGATCGAGTCGAGGCCCAGCACGCCGCGGGTGATCTCCTCGTAGTGGGTGAGGAAGCTCATGGAGGCGACGGCATCGGAGACGATGCGCGGCGTCCAGGCGCGCAAGGTGTTCTGCACCAGCTCCATGCCGCTGGTCACGAGCAGGAAGCAGACGGTTGCCGAGATGATGAAGGCGATAACCTGGTTCTTGGTGAGCGCCGAAATGAAGGCGCCGATGGCAAGGAAGGCGCCGGCGACGAGGAAGCTGCCGAGATAGCTGGTCAGAATGACGCCGTTGTCCGGGTCGCCGAGGATGTTGACCGTGATCCAGATCGGGAACGTCAGGACGAGGGCAAGGCCGATGAATGCCCAGGCGGCGGCGAATTTGCCGAGGATGGCTTCGGCGGGAGAGACCGGCAGCGTCATCAGCAGCTCGATGGTGCCGCTCTTGCGCTCCTCGGCCCAGAGCCGCATGGCGACGGCGGGGACGAGCAGCAGGTAGAGCCAGGGATGGTAGGCGAAGAAGGAATCGAGATTGGCCTGCCCGCGCTGGAAGAAGCCGCCGATGTAGAAGGCGAAGGCGCCGGTGGCAGCGACGAAGATGGTGAGGAACACCGCCGCCAGCGGGGTGGCGAAGTAGGCGGCGAACTCGCGCTTGGCGATGATGTAGGCGGTCTTGAGCGTCTCGCGCATGGGTAATGGTGTCCTCAAGCCTGAGCCGACATGGTGATCTCGCGGAAGACGTCGTCGAGCCTGGCGTGCTCGATGTAGATTTCCTCGACGGAGAGGCTTTCGCGGCGCAGGAGATCGCCGATCAGCTTCATGGGCATGCCTGCCGTCTTCGGCAGGGCGCGCAGGCGGATGTGGCCGTCGGCTTTCTCCATGGTCTCGATGCCGGCGATTTCGGACATGGCGGAGAGCGCCTTGGCGACGCGGGCGGCTTCGGCTTCGACGACCCTGATCGCGACCGCCCCATGGTTGCGGGCGCGGCGCAGCAGATCCTCGGCGGTGCCGTCGGCGACGATGCGGCCGCGATTGATGATGACGGCGCGCGTGCAGACGGCTTCGACCTCCTCGAGGATGTGGGTCGAGACGATGATGGCCTTGTGGGGTGCCATCTCGCGGATCAATTCGCGCACATGATGCTTCTGGTTCGGGTCGAGGCCGTCGGTGGGCTCGTCCATGATCAGCACGGGCGGGTCGTGCAGGATGGCCTGCGCGAGGCCGACGCGGCGCTTGAAGCCCTTGGACAGGGTCTCGATGCGCTGATCGACGACGGCGCCAAGTCCGGCCCGCGAAACGGCGGCGGAGACCCGGGCCTTGATGTCGCGGGCGGTGTAGCCGCGGATCTCGGCGATGAAGGACAGGAAGGCGGCAGGTGTCATGTCGCCGTAGGCCGGCGCGCCCTCGGGGAGATACCCGAGCTTTGCCTTGGCCTGCTTCGGCTGCTGGTTGACGTCGGCTCCGCAGATCGTCGCCGATCCGGAATCGGGATCGAGGAAGCCGGTGATCATTTTCATGGTCGTGGATTTGCCGGCGCCGTTCGGGCCCAGGAAACCCAGAACCTCGCCTTTCCGGACCGAGAGCGAGATGCCGTCGACGGCCGTGATGGCGCCGAACGTCTTGCGCAGATCTCTCGCCTCTATCAACGGTGCCATGCAAGCCTCCCCTTCGTGCCGGCAGGTTTCTGCCGTCGTCACGTCGTTGTGCGGGCGTATCCCGATCCTGTCGACACCTTCCGGCGAGCCGCCCCATTCCTTGGGCCTCGCCGTCTGCGGACCTCGGTGCCGACGGGCGCGAAAATAATTTGATAACAGGCTGATTCAAGAGGGAAGTGCCTGAAAACGCTCATCTTAAGAAAATTTCATTTTCGTAAGGCGAGCCCCCTCGGCAGGCCGGACAGGCATCGGCCCTCCAAATAACGCCGGACTTCGGGAAATGCGGGATTACTGCGCCTCCGCGCTTGTTCGCCATTCATAAATTTGTCATGTGTTGCGAGGCGTTGTCAGAACGCCCGTGTCCTCTTTCAGCCCGGAAAATCGCACGATGGTCGCTTCCTCTTCGGCAGATTCCGCGTACGCACTTCCCCGACCGCTGGACGTCATTCCGGCGGGACGCTGGGCGCCCGGCCGCTCCGATGCGTGGTGGACGACGTGGCTTCCGATCGTGGTGATGGCCGTCGTGGTGACGATCCACTTCGCTGCGCCCGAGTTCTACCGCGAGCACGTGCTGCCCGAGGGATACGGCTTTCTCGAGCTGACCCAGTTCTTCCTTGCGGGCGCCGCGGCTGTCCTGTGCTTCCAGGCGCTCGGATACGAGGTGGTCAAGGGCAGCAGGCTGCTCTGGGTGCTGGTGCTCCTGTTCGGGCTCGCGGCTTTTTATATCGCTGGCGAAGAGCACAGTTGGGGCCAGCACTTCTTCAACTGGAATACGCCGTCCTACTGGTCGGAGATCAACCGCCAGCAGGAAACGAACCTGCACAATACCTCGGCCTGGTTCAACCAGCGCCCGAAGCTTGTGTTCGACCTCGCGATGTTCATCGGCGGGCTCGTGGTGCCGCTGATCCAGCTCCGGACCGGGCCCTTCCGGCAACCGCTGCTTCAGCTTCTGACGCCGTCGCTGGCGATTGCGACGGCGGCGCTCATCGCGCTCGCGTTCAAGGCCATCGACGACGTGGGCAAAGGCGGGTTGCTGGACAAGTTCTATATCCGGCCGAGCGAGGTGGTGGAGACGTTCCAGTACCTCTACATGCTCTATTACGTCATCGTGCTGAGGCGGCGGCTCGGGGCGCTCGATGAAGCGGGCGTGACACACGTCGGCCTTCAATCCGAGGGCGCCAGCGCCTAGACTGCGGGACGGTCGCGATGTCGGGGGGCGCGCGGCAGGCGATGCTGCTCTCTCGCGATAAGGAGCCCCGATGTCGTTCGATTTCTCGTCCCTGATCTGGGTCGTCATTGCCGTCCTGGCGCTGCAGCCGCTGCTGATGGGGCGATGGTTCGCCATGCGGCGCGAGCAGGCCATCCGCGCCATCGAGAAAGCGCACGGGACAAGGGTCATCACGATGATCCACCGCCAGGAACGGCGCAGCCTGTTCGGCTTCTCGGTGTCGCGCCACATCGACCTCGAGGACGCGCAGACGATCATCGCGGCGATCAAGGAAACGCCGGACACGGTGCCGATCGATCTCATCCTGCATACGCCGGGCGGACTGGTGCTCGCGGCCATGCAGATCGCGCGCGCCGTCGAGGCGCACCCGGCAAAAGTGACGGTCTATGTGCCGGTCTACGCCATGTCGGGCGGGACGCTGGTGGCGCTCGCGGCCGACGAGATCGTGCTCGGCGAGTTCTCGGTGCTGGGACCGATCGATCCGCAGATCCTCGGGCTGCCGGCGGCGAGCATCGTGAAGGCGCGCGATTCAAAGCCGGTCGCGGACGTCATGGACCTCACGCTCGTGCTGGCGGACGTCAGCGAGAAGGCGCTTCAGCAGGTAAAGCGGGGCGCCGTCGAGATCCTGACGCCACGGCTCGATGAGGCGGCTGCCGAGGCCATTGCCGACAAGCTCGCGGGCGGCCACTGGACGCACGACTATGCGCTCACCGCGACCGAGGCCAAGTCGCTCGGGCTGCCGGTGAAGGTTGGCATGCCGACGGACGTCCTGGATCTCATGAGGCTCTATCCACAGCCTATCCAGCAATCCGGGGTGGAGTTCCTGCCTGTGGATCTACCGCGCCGTCCGCGCGTGTGAGCCGTGCCGGTGCCGTCATGAGTTCTGGTCCTTCCCCGATAGCGGTTGTCGAGGCGTTCAACCGCGCTTGGATCAGAGGCGACATCGATGACGCCATGCGAGTGGTTGCGCCGGACTGCGTCTATGCGCTCTACATCTCCGACGAGCTATTGACTCACGGCGGCGAGACGAGGGGACGCGACAACATTCGCGCGGCGCTGACCGAGGTGCGGATCGATTTCGAATACGTCCTCTATCGCCCCTACAACGTCGTGCTCGATGGAGACGTTTGCCGGTACCGGGTCGAATTCATGTACCGGCATCGCCGAAGCGGCGAGATGCTGAACGGGAATCTGCGGTTTCTGATGCAGGTTCGCGACGGGTTGATCGTGCGGGCGGACGAATATCACGACCGTGCCATGGTGGAAGCTTTCCTGCGGTTGTTCAATGCCCCGCAGGCCTGAGCGACCCCACGCCTAAACGTCTTGCCGCTCAGCGTACGGCGGAACGTTTGTTTCCGCTTCGTCCCGCCACGGTATGGCTTGCGGTCCGGCGGTCGCGGAGGGCCACCCATTTGCGGCAGCTCGCGCGTTGCATCGCGCAGCGGGGTGCGGGCGCGGCCGGCTTGCTCTCGGCACGCTGCTGTTTGGTTTGCGCGACCTCGAGATGACTGGGTATCGAGTCTCGGTCCTGCTCGCAGACCTCGATGCGGTCGCTCGCTCGCTCGAACGGCGAGTTGTCGCGAACGCGATATCTCCTGCCGCAGACCGAGATGTTCGGCGGTAGCCGGGTGCGCTCGAAGGAGTCGTAGCCGGACTTGAGATCGCTCCAGAACTCGGTCCACCCGCCCGCGGGATGGGCGGCGACGTTGGCGTCCGTCATGCGGAAGGGGAAGACATGGAGCGGTATGCTCGCGGCGCCGCTCCGCAACGCGGCCGAGACGAGATCGAAAAGCTCGGCGTTGACCGCATCCGTCATGGCGAAGCAGCCGACGGAATCGCATCCGCCGTGAACCAGGATGTTGGAGCCGCTGCGTCCGTTTATGCGGTCGAACGCGTTCGGATAGCCGATGTTGAGGGATCGGCGCCAGCGCCCGCCGTGGTGAAGCTCGCGTTCGCTCAACGTATAGAAGCCCTCGGGGGTCTGGCGGTCGCCTTCGCGCAGCTTGGGACCGAGCGCACCCGACCAGTAGCAGATCGGGTAGGTCGCGAAGTGCACGTAGGTGGCGCGTTTCCTGATCCACACCTCCAGCTCGGACTCGGCCTTGAAAATGCGGATCAGCAGGGGGGCGCCGAGGTCCAGTCCCGCGGCGGCCAGGCGGTCCATCGGACGGCTCGTATCGGGCGTGCCGGGGAGCGGCAATGTGAGCTGGCCTGCCTTGGCGGCGCGCCAGCGGGCGAGGCGCTCGGCGGTGGCGCCGTCAGCCGCGCCGGGCGAGACGGCCGTCGCCGCGTAAGGAAAGGCCGCGGCCAATGCGGCGGCCAATCCCAGATTTATGACGACCTTGCCCCCGAGTCTCGACACGGGTGTCCTTTCGCCGGGTCTCGATCGGGGGCGTTCTCCCGATCACCAGAAGCTGAAGAACGACGGACCGCGTGGCCTGCGCCGGCGGTCGTAGTAACGGTCGTTGTAGTCGTAGTACTCGCCGTAATACGGATCGTAGGGGTAGTAGTTTTTCGGCTGACGCGGACGCTTCTTGATACCGCCCTGCGGCTCGCCGCTGATCAACACGACAAAGTCGGTGGCCTTGCCGGTTTCCTTGCTCAGCTCCTCGTCCGAGATAATGAGGGACGAACCCGGCCAGACGTATTCCGAGGCCATGGCGACGATCTCGGGCGGCAGCGTGACGCGATCGAGCGCTGCCGTGGCGGGACCGAGATCGGTCGGCGGAGGGGGCCGGTCCGTTGCCGCGCGCTTCTTGCGGCTCGTGCGCGGCTCGTCCTCGACAACGACGCCGTGGTGCGGACGCGGTCGCAATGAAACGACGCTCCAGCGCACGTCATTGCCGTCATTGGCATAATCCATGGCGGTGTAGACATGCGTCCCGATCTCCTTTTCAGGCTCGGCGATCGTGAGGGGCATGTCTAGCACGGGCTCGTGGCCCTGGCGCACGTAGACCCGCTGTGCCTTCAGGCTGACGAAGACGGACACGGGAAGCGTCTTGCGCTTGGCCTCCTGGGCCACGGCGAGGGCGTCCTTCTTCACCTTGTCGGCGGCGTCGAAGGCGTCGGTCGCGCGCTGAAGCTCGGCTGCTGCGGCGTCGTCCGCCGCCTTGTCGGCGGCCCATTTCTCTTGAGCCTTGGTGACGGCCGTCGCAGCTTTCGCTGCCTCGGCCTCAGCGGATTTGCGCCGTTTATCGGTTTTCGCCTCGGCAACGCGACGCGCTGCGTCCTCGGCCCATTGATCGGCTTTTTTCTTGGCGGCCTCCGTCCGCTTCAAGGCCTTGGCGATCTTCGCGCGCTGGTTTGTCTTCTCCTTCTTTGCCTTCGTCAGCGCGTCGAGCTCGGGGGCTGCGGCTTCGGCCTCGGCGGCTTTCGCGGCAGCGACGGCGCTCAACTGGTCGAGCAGTGCTTTGCGCTCAGGCCAATTGCGCAGGTCGGGCGCGAAGGGGCGCGCCGCGTCGCCGTCGGGCTCGTAGGCGATCTGCGTCGTGACGGGGCGACTCGCGCCGGCGGCTTTCGGCTTCCAGAGCGCGGCATGCTCGATCATCGACGGCGCCACGTCGTCACCGGCGACGATGACGCGGGTGCCGATCTTGGAGAGGCCGAAGATCT
>JAFKKW010000342.1 GCA_017304275.1 Hyphomicrobiales bacterium
CCCACGCAGCGGACGTCTCCGATTGGGAGAGCGTGCAAGCGTTGATCGCCACGGCGGTCGAGACGTTCGGCACGGTAGACATCCTGTGCGCCAACGCCGGCGTGTTCCCGCAGAAGAAAATCGTCGAGCTTTCTCCCGACGACTGGGACCAGGTGCAGAGCACCAACCTCAAGAGCACCTTCCTTTGCGTGAAGGCGTGCATTCCGGTGTTCGAGAAGGCGGGCAAGGGGCGCGTCGTCGTCACCTCGTCGATCACCGGGCCCGTTACCGGCTATCCGGGCTGGTCGCACTACGGCGCCTCCAAGGCCGGCCAGCTCGGGTTCCTGAGAACGGCGGCGATGGAGCTTGCGCGCTACAACACCACCATCAATGCCGTGTTGCCCGGTAATATCATCACCGAAGGCTTGCAGGATCTCGGCCAGAGCTATCTCGACGGCATGGCCAAGGCGATCCCGTTGAAGCGCCTCGGCAAGGTCGAGGATATCGGCTACGCGGCCCTGTTCCTGGCCTCGCAAGAGGCCTCGTACATCACCGGGCAAACGATCATCGTGGATGGTGGACAGATCCTGCCCGAATCCGCCGAGGCGATTGACAGCATCTGAGCGGGCGGCAGAGTCAGCTCCCGGAATGGGCTTCTCCGTTCCATGGCATTCATCGGAGAGACGACGCAATCGGATGAGCAGATACCGGGACGTTTATGAGGGCTGGCGCGCCGATCCCGAGGGGTTCTGGGCCGAGGCCGCCAAGGCGGTAGACTGGTTCAAGCCGGCGGATCGGATCTTCGACGGAAGCATCGGCGCCTATGGCCGCTGGTTCGTGGGCGCGCAGTGCAACGCGGCCTATAACTGTCTCGATCGCCATGTGGCGGCGGGGCGTGGCCAGCAGCCGGCTATTTTCTACGACAATCCCGTCACCGGCGCCAAGCGGATGCTCACCTACGCCGAACTGCTCGACGAGGTCGAGGTGTTCGCTGCGGCGCTGGCGCGGCTCGGCGTCTGCAAGGGCGATCGCGTCGTGATCTATATGCCGATGGTGCCGGAGGTCGCGGTGGCGATGCTGGCTGTGGCACGTCTCGGCGCGATCCATTCGGTGGTGTTCGGCGGTTTCGCGGCCAACGAGCTTGCGGTGCGGCTCGACGACGCCAAGCCGAAGGTGGTCATTTCGGCCTCGTGCGGCATCGAGCCCAAGCATCTCGTCAAGTACAAGCCGCTGCTCGATGCGGCGATCGCGGCGGCCGCGCACAAGCCGGACCACTGCATCATCCTGCAGCGCCCAATGGAGACCGCGTCGCTTCTGCCCGGCCGCGACCTCGATTGGGCCGCGCTCATGACGGAGACGCGTGCGGGCGGACACAGGGCCGCCTGCGTGCCGGTTGCGGCCACCGATCCGCTCTACATTCTCTACACGTCCGGCAGCACCGGCCAGCCCAAGGGAGTCGTGCGCGATACAGGCGGCTACATGGTGGCGCTCGTCTGGACGATGAAGAACCTCTACGGCCTGGCGCCGGGCGAGGTGTTCTGGTCGGCGTCCGACGTCGGCTGGGTGGTCGGGCACTCCTACATCATCTACGGCCCGCTTCTCTACGGCAACACGACGATCATCTACGAGGGAAAGCCCGTCGGCACGCCCGATGCCGGCGCGTTCTGGCGGGTCGCGTCGGAGTACAAGGTGGCAGCCTTCTTCACGGCCCCGACCGCGCTGCGGGCGATCAAGAAGGAGGACCCGAACGGGCACCTGATCGCAAACTACGATCTCTCGCGCCTGCGCACGCTGTTCCTCGCCGGCGAGCGGGCGGACCCGGAGACCGTGCGCTGGGCCGAGCAGGTGCTCGCCGTTCCCGTCATCGACCACTGGTGGCAGACGGAGACGGGCTGGGCGATCACGGGCAATCCCGTCGGGCTCGAGGCGCTGCCGGTCAAGGCCGGCTCGTCAACGGTGCCGATGCCGGGCTACGACATTCACATCCTCGACGACGATGGCCGCGATGTCGCGCAGGGTGTGCTCGGCAATGTCGCGGTCAAGCTGCCGCTGCCGCCTGGCTGCCTCACGACGTTGTGGAATGCGGAGGAGCGTTTCGGCCCGAGCTATACCGATCGGTTTCCTGGATACTACGCGACGGCCGACGCCGGCTTTCGGGATGAGGACGGCTATCTCTTCATCATGGGGCGCACCGACGACATCATCAACGTGGCCGGCCACCGTCTCTCGACGGGCGCGATGGAGGAGGTGCTCGCCTCGCACAAGGACATCGCCGAATGCGCCGTGATCGGCGCGGCCGATGCGCTCAAGGGCGAATTGCCGGTCGGCTTCGTCGTGCTAAAGGCCGGCGTGGCGCGGGATCCGAAGGAGATCGAGGGCGAGATCGTGGCGCTGGTGCGCGAGCGGATCGGCCCGGTGGCGGCGTTCAAGACGGTGCGGATCGTGGGGCGACTGCCGAAGACGCGCTCCGGCAAGATCCTGCGCGGCACGATCAAGAAGATCGTCGACGGGACAGAATACAAGGCGCCGCCCACCATCGACGATCCGGCGATCCTGGGTGAGATCGGCGCCGTCCTTTCCGCGCGGCCGATCACTGGATAAGTCGAGACGGACGAAACTCCGGGCGTGGAGCGGCGCCTGGCTTTGCCCGGTGCGGCCGTGTGAGACAGGCGTCATGACGGCGACCCTCATGGTGCCGATGGGGTCCGATGGCGCCGACCGTCCCGGCATGGATGCAGGCGATGGCGAAGTCACAATCGTCTCAGAGCAGACCGAGCCCGCCAGCAGCACGCTCAACCGCCGCGAACAGGTAGGAAGCCAGGCTGTCCAGCTTGCGGACGCCGACCGGCGCTCGACCCGGTGTCTGAACCGTCAGACGTGATGTTGCGTTTGAGCGTGAATGGCTCTGCGGCGTGGAGGATGACAAGCGTGGCGAAGCTTCCGAAAAAGCGGGACTTTCCGGTCTCCAATGTGCGCCGCTATCTCGAGCCGGGACCGATCGTGCTGGTGTCGTCGGCCCACGACGGCAGGACCAACATCATGACGATGGGCTGGCATACGGTGCTCGAGTTCACGCCCTCGCTCGTCGGCTGCATGATCTCCGAGGGCAATCACAGCCACGACATGATCCGCAAGAGCGGGGAATGCGTCATCAACCTGCCGACGACGGCGCTCACCGACATCGTGGTCGGCATCGGCAACACGGACGGCGACGACATCGACAAATTCGCGCATTTCGGCCTCACGCCGGAAAAGGCGCAAAAGGTCGCTGCGCCGCTGATCGGAGACTGCCACGCAAATTTCGAATGCCGGATCCATGACGACGCGCTCGTAGCACGCTACAACTTCTTCATCTTCGAGGTCGTCAAGGCGCATGTGGCGGAGACGCCGAAGCATCCCGAGACGCTGCATTACACGGGCGACGGGGTGTTCATGGTCTCCGGGAAGATCATAAGCCGCCGCGCGAAGTTCAGACCCGACATGCTTTGAGAGCCGAGCGAGATGAAAACGCGGTCCGTCACGATCTACGGCATTCCGAACTGCGACACGATGAAGAAGGCGCGGGCGTGGCTTGCCGCGCACGACGTCGAGGCGACGTTTCACGATTACAAGACGGACGGCATCGACCGGACGCGGCTCGAGCGCTGGATCGGCGCGGTCGGCTGGGAGGTGCTGCTCAATCGTGCGGGCACGACGTTCCGCAAGCTTTCCGATGCGGACAAGCAGGGGCTCAGTGAAAAGAAAGCCATCGCGCTGATGCTGAAGCAGCCGTCGCTGATCAAGAGGCCGGTGCTCGAAATCGGGAGCGGCAAGCCGCTGGTCGGCTTCAAGCCCGAGACCTACGCCGCGGCGTTCAAGGTCTGACCGAGCGCGCAAAAACAAAAGACGGGACAGGTGTGCGGGGCCTGTCCCGTCCATTGACGTTCCCACCTTGCGATGGGTCGTGAGATGCGGCTCGATTGCCAACGCGGGGACATGGGCATTCGGACCGCACTTGGCAGAAAACGATTCCGCAGGGGGTTTATTCTTCGGGTCCGAAGAAAAATTTTGGAGGCCACCAATGTGTTGGCCGATATCCCTATGAATACAGACCGTTACTGTGCAGCCGTTTTTTGCAGGCGGGCCCCCTCCTTGATCCGCTCCTGGCGGCCGAGCCAGGCACCGGTCGCCGCCCAGCCGCCGGCGATGACGGCGCCGATCAGCATGGCGACGGCCGGCTGCTGGGTGAAGACGTCGAGGCCGTGCTTGACCCATCCGCCGACGGCGTCTCCGGCGCGATAGACGACGGTATCGATGAAGCTCTTGGCCTTATATTTGTCCTCGATCTCGGCGACCGTATAGAGCATCTCGCGGCCGGGCCGGGCGAGCGCATAGGTGCCGACGCGACGCGCGACCATGATCACGGCCAGCACCATGAATACGGGCATCGCGGCGAGCCAAAGGAAGCCCGCAACCATCGCCAGCGGCATGGCGACCAGCAGCACGCCGACACCGAACCGGCTGGCGATGCGCCCGGTGAGGAAGATCTGAATCAGAATGGTGAGGGTCTGGACGACGGCATCGATCAGACCGAACACCTGCGTCTGCCGCGTCTTGTCGGGGAAGGTCTCGGCGACGAGCCGCGCCTGCTCGAAATACAGGAACGTTCCAACGATGGCCAACAGGACCACGAAGACGGCGATGGCCGCGAGGTAGCCCGAGCGGAAGACGGCGGTCGCGCCGGCGAACGGATGGCCGCCGATCGGCGTGGCGCGGGGGGCCGCCTGCTCCTCGGGCAGCGGATTGAGATCGCGCCAGCGATGGAGCCAGACGGCCGCGCCTGCACTCAGGGTGAGCAGCACGGCCGCCAGCAGCAGGAGCCCGGCGTGGCCGATGGGCGCGACGAGCAGCGTGCCGAGGATGGGGCCGGTCAATCCGCCGAGGCTCGCGCCGCCCGCGATCATGGCGAAGAGCCGTTTGGCTTGCGAGGCCGCGAGGAGATCGGCAAGGACGCTCCAGGCGAGCGAGATCGCCAGCAGGTTGAACACGGACAACCAGACGTAAAACGTGCGCGCGGTCCAGACCTCGTCCGGATTGGCCCGGAAGCCTGCAGCGAATCCGACGAGGTTCAGCGCGAAGAAGGCGAAGGTCCACGGCAGGATGTGCCGGCGGCGCACCTTGGAGGCGAGCCAGCCGAACACCGGCAGGGTGACAAGGGTGGCGACGAAGGTGGCGGTGAAGAGCCACTGAAGGTTCTCGATGCCGCCTGCGATGCCCATGGTCTCGCGCACGGGACGCAACATGAAGTAGGCGGTGAAGAGCAAGAAAAACATGGTGGCGCCGGCGAGAACGACCGGCGTTTCCTCGCGCGTCACTTTCAGGAAGCCGGACAGTCGGGTGCTGCCCGCGGCGGGGCTCGGGATTTCCATTCCGGCTAGGCCAGCGCGGCGATCAGGGAGGCGCGCTCATCCGCCGTCAGGTCGGGCCCAACGCCGGCCTTGAGGTTATCGGCCTGGCGGTGGGGCTTGCCCGTGGCCGGTATGACGACGGTCACCGCTGGGTTGCTCAGCGCGAAGCGGAGGAATGCCTGTGCCCAGGAGGTGATGCCGGAGGCCGCAGCCCAGTCGGGCAGCGGCTTGTCTTTGACGCGGGCGAACAGCTTGCCGTCCTCGAAGGCGCGATTGATCATGACGGCGACTCCGAGGTCGCGGGCGAGCGGGAAGATGCGCTTCTCGGCCCCGCGCGTGACTACCGAATAGTTGATCTGCAGGAAATCCGGTTTCTCTGCCGCGATGATGTCGGCCAGCTCGTCGTGCGCATACTCGAGATAGTGCGTGACGCCGACATAGCGCGTCCTGCCCTCGGCCTTCAGCTCGCGGGCCAGCGCAAGCTGCGTTTTGAGGTCGCCCAGGTTGTGGACCTGCAGCAACTCGACCTTGTCCGTCTTGAGCCGTCCCAGTGTGCTATCGAACTGCGCCAGACCTGCCTCGCGTCCGTTGACGCCCGAGAGCTTGGTTGCAAGCCAGGATTTCGGGCGCAGGCCCTGCTCGGCAAGGAGCGCACCGAGCACGTCCTCGGCATTGCCGTAAGTGGGCGCCGTGTCGATGACGGTTCCGCCGCCCGCAAAAAAGATCTTCAGGACGTCTCGCAGGGCGGCGTATTCGGGAGTGCCTTGGCCCACCTCGAAGCTGCCGGAGGTGCCCATACCGATGACCGGAATCTTTTCGCCGGTCGCGGGGATGGTGCGCATGGCGAGAGCTCCTTCGCCCGGCGCCGGATCGGCCTCAGCGCTGACACGCAACGGGCCGAGAGCGAGAAGCGCGGCCGCGGACGACGTCGAGGTCAGGAATCTGCGGCGCGTCTGCATTCGGCATCCCCTCCGATCTCTCCGGCCGATAACCGCATATAGGGGCGTGAGACGGTGCTGGCCATCCGTTCCTTTCCTGAGCCGCGGTTTTCGCGGGTGCGAAAGGAATGGCCCCCAGCGGGGGAACTGGGGGCCAACCGTAGGGAGAGCGCCGCCGTTATGCGGTCGGGGGGAACCGTGGTGGCGCTCTTGTCTCGCTGGAGTGCGGGGGTAGCAACTCCAGCGGATGATGGGAACAGCGGGGAGGGCGCTTTTGTTCCCACGAGGCAGACCTTAAACTTTTGTGAGTGGCGCGCTGTTCCCTAGGGGACAGGGGGAAAAGGCAGCGGGCAGGGGGCAACGGGCAGTGCCTGGAGGTTCCACTGCCTGTTGTCCGTGCCCGGCTGCCTCTCTAATCGAGGTCGGCGATGTCGGCAGTGGTGCCGCCGCGCATGCGTTGGGCGAGCGTCGCTTCGATGAACGGATCGATGTCGCCGTCGAGCACGTCGTCGGGGCTCGAGCTCTGATGTCCGGTGCGCAGGTCCTTCACGAGCTGGTAGGGCTGCAGAACGTACGAGCGGATCTGATGACCCCATCCGATGTCCGTCTTCGCGGCCTGATCGGCGGAGGCCTTCTCCTCGCGCTTTTTCAGCTCGAGATCGTAGAGGCGCGCCTTGAGGCGCTTGAAGGCGATGTCCTTGTTCTGGTGCTGGGAGCGCTGCTCCTGCGCGAAGATGACGATGCGCGTCGGCTTGTGCACGAGGCGAACGGCGGATTCCGTGCGGTTCACGTGCTGACCGCCGGCGCCGCTCGAGCGGGCGAAGCTGACGTCGACGTCGGCGGGGTTGATGTCGATCTCGATGGAGTCGTCGATCACCGGGTAGACGGTGACGGAGGCGAAGCTCGTGTGGCGGCGCGCGTTGGAGTCGTATGGCGAGATGCGCACGAGACGATGCACGCCCGCTTCCGTCTTGAGCCAGCCATAGGCGTTCTCGCCCTCGATCTCGAGCGTGGCCGACTTGATGCCGGCCTCTTCGCCGGGGCTCTCGTCGATCAGCTTGACCTTGAACCCGCGCCGCTCGCCCCAACGCATGTACATGCGCGTCAGCATCTGCGCCCAGTCCTGGCTTTCGGTGCCGCCGGCTCCGGCGTGGACCTCGATGTAGGTGTCCATGCCGTCGGCCTCGCCCGAGAGCATGGCCTCGACGCTCTTTCTCTGCACCTCCTCGTCGAGCTGCTTCAGCGCGCCTTCACCTTCGGTGACGGTCGCCTCGTCGTCCTCGGACTCACCGAGCTCGATCAGGGTGAGATTGTCCTCGAACTCGCGTTCGATGCGGCGGAAATCGGTGAGGGAGCGTTCGAGCTGCTGGCGCTGGCGCATGACCTTCTGAGCCTGCGCAGGATCGTTCCAGAGCGCGGGATCCTCCGCGCGCCGATTGAGATCGGCTAGACGCGCCTCGGCTTGCTCCGGGTCAAAGATACCTCCTCAAGAGGACCAGCGCCTCTTCGATGGAAGTCGCGAATTTTTGCGCTTCGGCGCGCATGGCTGCCTCCAGACACGATCATTTCGTGAAGTCGGCCTGACATATAGAGTCGGCCGGGGCGGCTGTAAACGCGGCGTCGCGATGCACGTCGCGGCGTTCCACCGGCGAAATTGCCTTCATCAGTCGGGAGAAGTTCTCACCACAAGCCGCCGGGGCTGCCGCTGTAACCCGGCGACGGCGGAGCCGGCTGCCAGCCGCCTCCCGACGGCTGTCCCGCGTTCGAGCTTTGGGCGTAGGGATCGGTAAAACCGATGACGGAGTAGGCGTCGTCCGGCTCCTCGTCGGTCTTGAAGGCCTCGACGATGGCGGAGGTGTCGTCCGGCGAAGCGCGCAGTCCCGTTTTCAGGCTTACGCGGACGAGCTTGATGCCGGGCGGGATGCGGAACGGAATGGCGGGCTGATCGGCGAGCGCCGCCTGCACGAAGTTGCCGAAGATAGGCGCCGCAACGGCGCCGCCGGTGTTGCCCTTACCCATCGGGCGGGGGGTGTCGTAGCCGACGAAGACGCCGACGACGAGGTCCGGCGTGTAGCCGACGAACCAGGCGTCCTTCTCCTCGTTGGTGGTGCCGGTCTTGCCGGCGAGCGGGCGGTTGAGCTTCTTCAGCGACGTGGCGGTGCCGCGCTGGATCACGCCTTCCAGGATCGAGGTCATCTGGTAGGCGGTCTGCGGGTCGACGATCTGGGTGCGATCGTCGGGGATGTCCGGCTCGTCCTGGTTGGCCCAGTGGTCGGCCGCGCAGCCGGTGCATTCGCGTGCGTCATGGCGCCAGACCGACTTGCCCCAGCGGTCCTGGATGCGGTCGATCAGCGTCGGGCGGATCGACTTGCCGCCGTTGGCGAGCATGCAGTAGGCGGTAGCCATGCGCAGCAGCGTCGTCTCGCCGGCGCCGAGCGACATCGACAGCACCGGCAGCAGGTCGTCGTAGATGCCGAAGCGGCGCGCGTACTCGGTGATGATCGGCATGCCCATGTCCTGGGCCAGGCGCACGGTCATCTGGTTGCGCGACTTCTCGATGCCGATGCGAAGCGTCTGCGGACCGTGCGAGGTGTCCTTCTCGTAGTTCTGCGGCTTCCAGATATCCTGTCCGGGTCCCTGCTCGATCTCGATCGGCTCGTCGAGCACGATGGACGTCGGCTTGTAGCCGTTGTCGAGCGCGGCGGTGTAGACGAACGGCTTGAAGGAGGAGCCGGGCTGGCGCTTGGCCTGCAAGGCGCGATCGAACTGACTCATGGCGAAGGAGAAGCCGCCGGACACGGCGAGCACGCGACCCGTGTGCGGGTCCATCGCGATCAGGCCGCCGCTCACCGCCGGAATCTGCATCAGCGACCAGACGCCGGCGAGGTTGGCGTCGTCCTTGGGCGCAACGTAGATCACGTCGCCTGCCTCGAGCAGATCTGCGATCTGCTTGGGCTCGGTCTTCTTCGCGGTCTTGGCCCACTTGATCTCGTCGAGCGTGATCTCGACGGCGTGGCGCTCGTCGGTCAGCTTGCCGTCCTGCTTGCGCTGCGGCTTGAGGCCGACCACGGCCTTCGTCTTCTCCATGGAGAGCACGACGCCGAGCCGCCAGGGTGCGATGTCGGAGGGGCTGTCGATGGCGCCGAGCGGGATGCCCCAGTCGCCGGAGACGTCGATCTTGCTCACCGGGCCGCGCCAACCCTGCTTGCGGTCGTAATCGACGAGGCCATCGATCAGGGCCTTGCGGCCGATCTTCTGCAGACGAGGGTCGAGCGTCGTGCGCACGGAGAGGCCGCCGGCGTAAAGCTTCGCCTCGCCGTAGGCGTTAAACAGCGAGCGGCGGACCTCTTCGGCAAAATACTCGGCGGCGAAGATGTGCGCGCCGCCCGGGCGGATGTTGACGGTGAGCGGCTTCGCCTTGGCGTCGGCGGCCTCCTCGGCGGTGATGTAGCCGTTGTCGGCCATCTGGCCGATGATCCAGTTGCGCCGCTCGGTGGCGCGCTTGGTCTGGCGGAAGGGGTGGTAGTTGTTGGGCGCCTTGGGCAGGGCTGCCAGATAGGCCGCTTCCTCGACAGTGAGATCCTTCAACTCCTTGTTGAAGTAGGCCAGGCTCGCGGCCGCCACGCCGTAGGCGCCGATGCCGAGATAGATCTCGTTCAGGTAGAGCTCGAGGATCTTGTCCTTGGGATAGGCGCGCTCGATGCGGACGGCAAGGATCGCTTCCTTGATCTTGCGGTCGATGGTGCGGTCGCTGGTCAGCAGGAAGTTCTTGGCAACCTGCTGCGTGATGGTGGACGCGCCCTCGGTGCGGCGGTCACCACCCTGGATCTTGTTCTCGACGAGCTTGAAGACGGCGCGGGCGATGCCCTGCAGGTCGAGGCCGCCGTGCTCGTAGAAGCGGCTGTCCTCCGCCGACAGGAAAGCGGCGATGAGGCGTTTCGGAATGGTGTTAATGGGTACGAAGATGCGCCGCTCGCGGGCATACTCCGCAATCAGCGAGCCGTCGTGGGCGTGAATGCGCGTCATGACCGGCGGCTCGTAGCTCGCAAGGCTCTCGTAGTCCGGCAAGTCCTTCGATGCCTGCCACAGCACATAGCCTGCGCCGGCGGAGCCGACCAGGAACAGCACGACAAACGCCGCGAAGCTCCAGCCGATGAAGCTCAAGAGCAGGCTCTTACGCTTGCGCGGACGCCTCCGGTACTCCGGCTGTGGTGGTGGCAGGACAGGGGCTCGCATTCAGCCTGGGTTCCGATCGACCAGCGTTTTCAGGTCAAATTCTTAAGCTCGGTGCACTGCTATTGCACTGCAGCAACCCGCGGATCAAGTGCGAACATTAACATGGATTGTGGCATCACGTCGTCCTCGGGGTCCGGATTTCCTAAACGCGCAATTGCCAATGGGCGCGACGCAATAGCGGCGCCGGTGCCGGGATGCGTCGGGGCGTCACGCCGGCCTTGCGCGACGCGGGTCAAGGACCTGGCGAGCCCGCCGTCCGCTTGGCGAAATAGGCGTCGACGGCGGCTGTGATGGAGCCTGCGATCTTCTTTCTCCAGGCCGGCGAACCGAGAAGCTTCTCGTCCTCGGGGTTGCTCAGGTAGCCGAGCTCGATCAGGACCGACGGAGCGTGGGATTGCTTCAGGACCTTGAAGGCGGCCGCGCGTTGCGGCTCGCGGGCGAGGGCGGTTGCCGGTTTCAGCTTGCGGATCAGCACGTTCGAGAAGTCGGCCGAGAAGTTCGCCGTTTCCCGGTTCATCAAGTCGAAAAGGATGCTCTTCACCTCGTCGTCGCCTTCCCCGTCGACGACGTTGATGCCGGCGATGAGGTCGGAGGCGTTCTCCTTCTCGGCCATGCGACGTGCCTGCTCGTCGGAGGCGCGCTCGGAGAGCGTGTAGACGGTCGCGCCGCGTACGACCTGGGCGCCGTGCTGCTCGGACAGCGAATCCGCGTGGAGCGATATGAAGAGGTCCACGCTGCGCTTGGTGGACAGGTTAAGCCGCTGATCCAACGATACAAAAACATCGGACTCGCGAGTCATGTGGACGTCGTAGCGACCGCTCGCCGTGAGCTGGCGGCCCAACTCCTTGGCAACGGCGAGCACGACGTCCTTCTCGAGCAGGTTCGATACGCTGACCGCGCCGCCGTCGATGCCGCCGTGTCCGGGGTCGATCATGATCGCCGGCTTGCCCGATGTTTTCGGCTTTTCGGGCTCCTGCGGCGCGGCCGGCGGTTTTTCTTCCGGGGGCACGCCGGATTTGCCGGCCCCGGTTCCCATGCCGAAGCTCGCGGGGTCGGTGGTGACCATGTCGAACGCAAACGCGATGCCCTTGCCATCGGGGATGGCGGTCATCGCCGCACGCTCGATGCGCACCGGACCCGTGGTGTCGAGCACGACCCGCGCCTTGCGCTCCGCAAACAGGCCATAGCGGAACGTGCGGACGAGGCCGTGGGCTTCCTGCCCGGTGCCCTCGGGAAGGTTAAAGGCCACGTCGGGCAGGTCGACGATGACGCGGTAGGGGTTGGCGAGGGTATAGATTTCGGCTGTGACGCCGGCGGACAGGTCGAGCCGGAAGGTGGTGCGGTATTGGTCGCCCGATACTTCGGCGTGTCGCGCGGATGCGCTTTCCGCGGCCCAAGCTGACCCGCAAAGCCAGACATGCATCAGCATCGCAACGGCGGCGAGCACCGTTCGCATGCCAATGGAGCCGGCGTTGATCCCCATCCCCGGATGCACGCGTTCCCTATCGCGTTCGTGCGCAAATTATCACGTAGGCTCTACAAGTTAGGTCATATTCGGGGCATTTGTGCAAGGGTGGCCCG
>JAFKKW010000343.1 GCA_017304275.1 Hyphomicrobiales bacterium
GTGCAGGCCGCGGCGGGCGGCGTCTTTCTCATCGTGCGGCATTCACTCGGCTCTATAGCACGGGGTGCGCGACGACAATCGGGCGCGCAAATCGTCCCGCGTGATGAAAATATAGGTCGTGCCTGACGTTCCGGGAGCAGGACAGATCATCCTCCCCAGGAAAATGCCCCAATTGGGGATCACACTTGTCATGCTTCTTAGGCTATGGTGCGGCCGCGTCGGTCGCGGCTTCCCGCTGCGGCCTCGTGTCCCGACCGGTCTTCCCGATCCGACCCGGCCGGCGGAGCCTTCGGCTTTGGCGGTGGCAACCTACGCATCCGGCGTGCCATCCAGCGTTCGCTGCGCGCCACAGACCGGACCTTTGAATTTGAGCAGATAAGACGCGGATGAACAACGCCCTTCTCTATCTCGGCGGCATTCTGATCACGGCCCTGGCGGTTCTTTTCGCGGTTCCCCGTTTCGTCGATTGGAACAGCTATCGCGGCATCTTCGAGGAGGAAGCCACCCGCATCCTCGGGCGTGAGGTGCGCGTCGGCGGCGACGTCAACCTGCGGTTCCTGCCGGCGCCATTCGTCTCGTTCGAGAAACTGCGAATCGCGGATGTCGGCGACGACGGCGGCAATTCGATCATCCGTGTCGAGAGCTTTACGATGTGGCTGTCGGTGCCGCCGCTGCTCCGGGGCGTGCTCGAAGCGCACAAGGTCGAGCTCAAGCGCCCGGTCATCAACCTGGCGATCAACAGCGAGGGGAGCGGCAACTGGCGGTCGCTCGCGCTTACGCCCGGTACCATTCCGTTCGCGCCCAAAGAGGTGGCGCTGCAGTCCGTCAGCATCCAGGACGGCGCGGTGATCGTGGCCGGGCCGTCGCGCGACGAGCTGGCACGCTTCGACGACATCAACGGCGAGTTCAACGCCGAAGCCCTCGAAGGGCCGTACAAATTCAAAGGCAATGTGAGCTGGGACGGCGCCCCCCGGTACGTGCGCGTTGCCACCGCCAAACCCGAGGGCAATGGAGACGTGCGCTTCAAGGCTGCCGTGGACGTGGCCGGCAGCGCCAACTCCTACCTGATGGACGGAAAGCTTTCGGACCTCAAGGGCGCGCCGGTGCTGGAAGGCGACCTTACGGCGAGACTCAACCTCGATGCCGCGGCCAAGCACGCACCCTACCCCGACGCAGCCGACCTTGGCGCCCCTGAACCGACCGCGCCCGCCGCTGCGCCGGATCGGGCGCCGGACATCACCATCGATGCATCGCCCTCTTCGTCTCCGACCTCTCCGGGCGACGCGTCGAAAGCGCCCGCCGGCGGCGCGACGGGCTTCGAGCTCAAATCCAAGGTCAAGGGCACGGCGCTCGGGGTGGCGCTCGAAGACATCAGCGTCTCTCTCGAAGCCGGCGCGACACCGCAGCTCATCACCGGCGAGGCGAGGTTCGGCTGGTCCTCCAAGACGCAGCTCGACGTGACGCTCGCCTCGCGCTGGCTGGATCTCGATCAGTTCGCGCACACGAGCCAATCCGGAATGCCGCTCGAAGCGGCGCGTGGTTATTTCGAGGTGCTTGCGGCGGCTCTTCCGGCCGCAGCCGACACCAATGCGCTGCTCGAGTTCGATCAACTCACGCTCGGCGGCGAGCCGGTCGGCAACGTGCGCCTCGCCGCCCGGCGGGCGGGCGGTCCGCTCGAGCTCAAGGGCGTGCGGGCGGATTTGCCGGGCGGGGTGCGGCTCGATCTCGAGGGTATCCTAACGCCCTCGGACAAGGTTCCGCAGCTCGATGGAACCCTCTTCGTCTCCGGCAAGAGCCTGATGCGGTTCCTGGCTTGGGGACTGGGCAAGCCCGCCATCGGACAACAGCGCAGCGACGGGCCGTTCTCCCTCGACGGGCATTTCGCGCTCGGAAACGGCACGCTGGCGCTGACGGAGGCGACTGTCGATTTCGCCGGAACGCCGATCGAAGGCGACCTCAGGCTCGACCTCGGCGAGCGGCGGAAGGTTACGCTCGCCATCGAAGGGCCGCGCATCGATGTCGCCCAACTCGGCTCCGGCCTCGTCGATCTCGCGAACCTCCGGCGAATTCTGTTCGGCACGGATGCGCCGCCCGCAGGGACCGCGGAACCGTCCGCCAGCGAACCTCACTCGTTCGATCCGGCCGGCGGCGACCTGGCGCTCGATCTCAAGGTCGCCGAGCTGGTCGATGGAGATCACACGCTCAAGGACGTCGATGCAGACATCCGGCTCGAGCGTGGCAAGCTTTCGATCCCGCGTCTCCGCTTCGCGACGCCGGAAGGGCTGTCCGTCGATGCCGAGGGCGAGGCAACCGACGTGCCGGCAAACCCCAAGGGCGCGGTGCGCGGCCTCGTGTCGGCACCCAACGCCGCGGCGGCGCGGGCCTTCGTCTCGCTGCTCGGCGCGGAAGACGACGCGCGCGACCACCTGGACCGCATCGCCGGTCTTGCTCCCTTCCGGCTTGCGGGCACGCTGCAGCTCGCCGGCGGCGCGGCCAACTCCAATATCCTGCGCGTCGACGGAACGCTCGGGGGCGGGCGGCTATCCGCCTCGCTGCGCCTCGACGGCGGGCGGGCGCAGTGGCGTACCTCGCCGCTCGACCTGCAAGCCACCATCGACAGCCCGGACGTCGCGCAACTGGTGGCGGCGCTGTTCGACGCCAACATCAAGAGCCGGGGTGCCGCTTCGCCCGCGAAGAACGGCCATGTCGTGATCAAGGCCGCGGGCACGCCGGCGGAGGGTGTCCTCTCGTTTGCGGACGTGAAGGCCGAGGGGCTCTCGGCGGGTTATCGCGGCCACGTTCGCCTTGCCAAGCCCGGCGAGACGGGGCTCGACGGCACGCTTACGATCGCGACCACCGACGCCCGCGTCGGGCTGGCGCTGGCCGGGATCAGCGTCGGCGATGGCGTCGCGAACCTCCCGCTCAGCGGCACCATCGACGTGCGCCGCGACGGTCCTGCTCTGCGGCTCGAGAGCGAGGCCCTCGCCCTTGGCGGCAGCACGCTTTCAGGCGATGTGACGATGACCGCCGGCAAGGGCGAACGACGCACGGTCGATGCGACGCTCTCGACGGACAAAGCCTCCTTCGCCACGCTGCTTGCGCCGCTGCTCGGCACGTCGGACTCCACCGATGTTCTCGCCGCCATCGCTCCGCCTCAGACCCGGACTGCTCCGCCTTCGCAGTCTTCTCCGGCGCCGGAGACCGAAGCGCTGATCTGGCCCGATCGCTCTTTCGATCTGGCGCTGCTCGACGAGGTCGATGGAAAGATCGCGCTCAACATCGGCGCGCTGGCGCTCGAGCCCGGCCTTACGCTCGGCAATGTGCATCTTGCCGCCGCGCTTTCCCGAGAGGGCGTCAAAGTGACGAGCCTCGAGGGCGATGCGGTCGGCGGGCGGCTCACCTCCCAGTTCGACATATCGAAAGCACCTGCGGGAATCGGGCTCGCCGGAACGCTGCGGATCGACGTTTCCAGCAAACCCGACGCGGTTAGCGCGGGCCAGCCCGGCGATGCGGCGGCCTTCAGCGCGACCTTCTCCAGCCGCGCGCTGAGTCCGGCTGCGATCATGTCGGCGATGACCGGAGCGGGCGAGCTCACGGTCGGTGACGCGACGCTCAACGGCAATTCGCCGGCGGCGGTTTCGGCGGTTGCGCGTGCGGCGCTCACCGGGCAGGGGCCGAACGGCGGCGCCGCTCTGGCGGAGGCGATCGGGGCGGCTCTCAAGCAGGGAGAGGTCCGGCTCGGCAAGATCACCATCCCGGCCGAGATCAGCGACGGCGCGCTCAAGCTCAAGAAGGTGCAGATCGACATGGCCGAGGGGCGCTCGACGTTCGTCACCACGGTCGAGCTGGCGACGATGAAGATCGACAGCGAGTGGCAGATCGAGCCCAAGCTCGACAACGGACTGGCCGCCAATCCGGCGCGGGCGCTGCTGCCGCCCGTAACGGTCGTCTACACCGGCAAGCTCAGCGCGTTCGCTTCCCTCGTGCCGCAAGTTTCGGCGGGCGCGCTCGAGCGCGAACTGGTGGTGCGCAAGATGGAGATCGACGTCGGCGAGCTCGAACGGCTGCGCAAGCTGGACGAGGCCCGGGCGGGAGAGGACAACGAGCGGCGCAAAGCCGAAGAGGAGCGCGCGCGGCTCGAGGCGGAGCGGCGCAAGGCGGCCGAAGAGGACGAGCAGCAGCAGCTGCTGCCGCCCCAGGCCGGCGTGCCGCAAACCGTGCCGGACGGCGTGCAGCGAGATGCTCTTCCGCCGGCGTCCGGCTCCAATCCAACCGGGGCCTACGACAACAGCGTCGTCGACGCCCCGCCCGGCGTTCCCATCGAGCAGGACATGGAGGCGGAAGCGCCGCCTCCGGAGGCCGCTCCGTCGCCCGCGGCGCAACGTCCGCGCCGCAAGGCCCCGGCGGAGAAACAATGGCAGCCGTTCAACCAGCTATCGCCATTCTGAGGACAAAGCGCCGCCGTCCAGGATCGGCACTGTGCGGTCAATCGCGGTTGCCGCCGTCGTAGCTCGCTGCGGCGCCGGTCGCGCGTGCATCCTCGAGGATCCAGACGCGCACCGCGCTCGATAGGCCGGCCGAGCCGCGGCTTTCATCGATGCGGGCGATCAGACTCGCCAGCGATATCCGCTCGCGCGCGGCGGCGCCCTTCAAGGCCTCCCAGAACGGCTGCTCGAGCGAGATCGACGTGCGATGGCCGCGGATCGAGAACGAGCGCTTGACGGGACGGACCACGGTGCCGCTCATGGTTCGGTGCCGTCGTCACCGCGTTCGCTCGCGTCGCGCCGATGGGCGTCGAGGTGGCGGGCTGCCATCTCCTCGTCGGCACGCATCTGCTGACGCTCGGCCTTGGTGCGGCCGAATTTGGCGCGGTTCTCCTCAGCGCGTTTCTCCTTCGCCAGACGGTCGCGCGCCTTGCGGGCCTTGCGGAGGTTGACGATCTCGGCGGACATGTCGCAGATCCCGGAGGGTCATACAGATCGCGCCGTTATCTCACATTCGCGGGCGGCGGGCCAATCGCGTTCGACGGCGCAACGAGAGGCGCTTGACGAAACCGCGATCGGACTGCGAGAACGGGCTTCATTCTTCAGCATAGACGGAAGCAATCGATACAATGCTTTGGGGGCCTATCCGCCAGGGGCAGCTTCGCTGATGGCGGTCAGTGCCGACGGAGCGTGCGAGACGCTGCACGACCTCCTCTGCGCAAGTGAGGCGCCGTCGCACGCGGTGGAGACGGGTCGCCACGCCCTGCAGCCACTCCCCGCGCCGGATGGTGTCACGTTCCGGCACGAGACGGACGGGTACGGCCGGACGCATGCGACATTCTTCCGGAACGGCAAAGCCGTTGGCTCGGCTGACGTCCGCGAATTGCCTTATTCGATCCAGATCTCCAACTTTCAAGTCGCGAGAGGTTCCCGACGCCAGGGGATCGGTACGGCTTTTCAAGCGTACATCGAGGCCAAACTCGGCAAGCGCTCGGTGCCCGACGGCATGCTGTCGAAGGCTGAATACCGGCGCTGGAAAAAGCTCGATCCCGTTGCGGTGCGCGACTACGTCAAAGGGACGAAAAGCTACACGCCCCGCAGGGGCAGCGAAGCCTATTTTGCTGCGCTCGGCGGACCGCCGGTTCCGGGTTCGCGCGCATCGCAAGACTATGCGGCGCGCGTTGAAGCGCCAGCCGCAAAGCCGTCGCCCGCTAGCGGCGGTCCTTTCCCCACCAGCCGAAGGGCTCGTGCAGGCGCGCAGAAAAAGCCGGCGACTGGTCGTAGGCCAAAGCGCTGAAGTCTTAAGCGGGATCCGGAGCGATCATCTTCTCCGGCCGCACGATGGCATCGAAATCCTCGGCGGGGATGCCATCCTTCACGGCTTCCTCGCGCAGCGTGGTGCCGTTCTTGTGCGCCATCTTGGCGATCTTGGCGGCGCGGTCGTAGCCGTATTTCTCCTTGAGCGGCGTCACGAGCATCAGCGAGTTGGCGAGGCCCTTGGCGATGTTGTCGAGGCGCGGCTCGATGCCGACGACGCAGTTGTCGGTGAAGGAGACGGCGGCGTCGGCCAACAGGCGAACGGACTGCAGGAAGTTGTAAGCCATCATCGGATTGAAGACGTTGAGCTCGAAGTGGCCCTGGCTGCCTGCGAACCCGATGGCGGCGTTGTTGCCGTGGATATGGGCGGCGACCTGCGTCATCGCCTCGCACTGCGTGGGGTTCACCTTGCCCGGCATGATCGACCAGCCGGGCTCGTTCTCCGGCAGCGCCAGCTCGCCGAGGCCGGCGCGCGGACCCGAGCCGAGAAAGCGGATGTCGTTGGCAATCTTGAAGCAGCTCATGGCGACGGTGGCGATGGCGCCGTGCGTCATGACCATTGCGTCGTGGGCGGCAAGCGCCTCGAACTTGTTCGGCGCCGACGTGAACGGCAGCTGGGTGATGGCGGCGATGCGCTGAGCGACCAGCTCGGCAAAGCCTTTCGGCGAAGCGAGCCCGGTCCCGACGGCCGTTCCGCCCTGCGCAAGCTCCATGAGGGCCGGCATCGTCATCTCGATCCGCTTGATGCCGTTCTCGATCTGCTGGGTGTAGCCGGAGAACTCCTGTCCCAGCGTGAGCGGCGTGGCGTCCTGCGTGTGCGTGCGGCCGATCTTGATGATCTTGGCCCAGGCGTGCGCCTTGTCGTTCAGCGCGTTGCGCAGGTACTGGAGCGCGGGCAGCAGGCGATGGTGGATTTCCTCGGCGCAGGCAATGTGCATGGCCGTCGGAAAGGTGTCGTTCGACGACTGGCTCATGTTGACATGATCGTTGGGATGCACCGGTTTCTTCGAGCCCATGACGCCGCCCAGCATCTCGATGGCGCGGTTCGAGATCACCTCGTTGGCGTTCATGTTGGACTGGGTGCCGGATCCGGTCTGCCAGACGACGAGGGGGAAATGCGCATCCAGCTTGCCCTCCATCACCTCCTGGGCTGCCTTGACGATGACATTGCCGATCTTCTCGTCGAGCTTGCCGAGCGCCATGTTGGTCTCGGCCGCGGCGCGCTTGACGATGCCGAGGGCGCGGATCACGGGCGCCGGCTGCTTCTCCCAACCGATCTTGAAGTTGCCGAGGCTCCGTTGGGCCTGCGCGCCCCAGTAGCGGTCTGCCGGGACTTCAATCGCGCCGAAGGTGTCGGTCTCGGTGCGGACGGCGGGTTTCTTGTCAGCCATGGCGTTTTCCGTGCTCGATATCTGCAGTTGGCGTCGCCATAGCACGGCCGGCCCCGATCCGGAAACGGCCAAGGGCCGCGCAGGAGCGCGGCCCTTTCCGTCGTCACGACAATGATCCGTTACGTGGACCCCGTTACGTGCGATAGGCGCGGGCGACAAGCGTAGCGTGACGGCGCTCGGCGTTGTTGATCATGATGCGCTCGGCGAACGAGATCTTGCCGTCGCGCAGAGCCTTACGCTTCAGGGCAGCGAGATTGGCGGCGCTGCGGTTGATCTGGGCGCGCTCGAACGGCGAGATGCCCTTCTTTTTCACGACCTTGCCGTAAGCCGGTTTGCCGTAGCCGTGTTTGCCGTAGTCGTTGTGATACTTCGCAGGGGCGGCAACGGACACGCCGGCCGTCATGACGAGAGCGCCAGCCGTCAGAAGCGCAGTCTTGATCTTGGTGTTCATGGTCGTCTCCAGTCTGTTTCGGGCCCGGCGCTGCGGGGGCAGCGTCTTCTCTCGGGCTTACAGGAAGGAGAACGTCGCGACGCAACCGCTTCCGTTGCTAAAAACGTAAAAAATTTCAGTCACTTACGGTTCATCTAGCTGAACGCTCGTTCATCCAGCGGGAACGTTTGTATGCCGCAATCGATTTCTAATACTGACGTGGAACTACAAAAGCGTCCAGCAGGAGACTGGCATGAGCATATCAAAGACATTCAGCGCGGCGATTGCCGCGGCAGTGCTTCTCGGCACGACCGCGCTCGCCGGCAGCGCCGCGGCGGCTCCGATGGCGTCTGCGGGCGCGACTATCAATTCATCCTCCAACGCCGGTGCGGTGGAACACGTGCGGCATCGCCGTTGGGGCGGCGTCGGGATCTATATCGGACCGGGCTACGGCTATTACCCGAGCTACGGCTACTACGACGACTACGATTATTATCCGCGTCGCTACTATCCGCGCCGCAGCTACTATTACGGCCGGTACGATCGGCCGTACCGCCATCACAATCGCCGCTGGGTGAAGGAGCGTTTCGAGCATCCGCTTGGGCGCCGGTAACGACATCGCTCACGAACGAGACGACCGTGCGGTGCCCTTGGGTGCCGCACGTTTTTTTTCGCCGGTTACTTCTTGCGGAATTTGTCGAGGCTGACGATCTCGGCACCGCCGGATTTCGCGGGCGTCTCAGCCTCAGCGGCACCGGCCGCCTGGTCGTCAGTCGCGGCGGCGCGCTTCCCGCTCGCGTTGGCGGCAAGAGGCGTCGGCGCTTGTGCGTCCTCGGGCCTATCTGCGGCCGTTGTCGCCTCGCCGTCGGTCGCCGCGGGCTTAGCGCTGCCGGTTTTGCGCGGGCGGTTGGTCTTGCGGGTATGAGAGGCGCGCCCCGCACCCCCCCGGGAGGAAAGGCCTTCGAACGTATTCCCGGCCGACTGCGCGCGCGCCTCGGGACCGGCATTCGGATCCTCGAACTGGAGACCGAAGCGGACCGAGGGATCGAAGAAAACCTTGATGGCTTCGAAGGGGACGACGAGCCGTTCCGGAATGCCGTCGAAGGTCAGCTTGACCTCGAAGCGGTCCTCGGTCACGGCGAGATCCCAGAAGCGATGCTGAAGCACGATCGTCATCTCGTGCGGATACTTCTCCTTGAGCCGCCGCGACAGCGAGACGCCGGGCGCTTCCGTATCGAAGGAGATGTAGAAATGATGATCGCCGGCCAAGCCCGATTTGGCCGTACCGGCGAGAACCTTGCGTACGACTCCGCGCATCGCCTCCTGCGCAAGTCCCTCGTAGTCGATCGTCGACTCAACCGTCATGCCGTGCCGCTTTGCCCCGATCGCGCCTCGCTCCCTCCAGGGACGCGCAGAAGTGGGAGGCTTCTGTTGCCCGGTGCCTCCCAGACCGCGCCTTGCTCGGCTAGGAGCGAGGACTTTAGTAGTTAGGCATTTCGCGCCGCATTACGCAGCGAGAGCAGCCTCAGCATAGTTGTCATTGGCAACTATTCTGAATGACCCGATGACGGCGGTATCATGCCGGGCAAAAGCTAAACCCTTTACACCCTCGTCGATCCTAGTTCGCCCCCATCACCAGCTCACGGAGGAGGGTCCGTGGCCGAGTCCCAAGGAAACCTCGCAAGGCCCCATGAGCTCGTGGTGGAGGCGCCGGGTACTGCCCCCGGGTCCGAACGGCTTATTACGGTCGCGTTTATCGCCATAGCCGGACGAATCCGGCAAGCTGAATATATGCCGGTGGTGATTGAATTAAAAGTGCCTGGGCTTGGAGGCTTTCCGCGGGCAAAGTGACGCCGCGGCACCGCCCTCTCGAAGAGACGGAATGTCCCCGCCGCCGTCCGCTCATCCAAGGAAAATCCCTTTCATGTCCGATGTTCCCGAGGACGGCTCCTGCGCCGCTTATCGTCCGGAAACGCCCTGGAAGCCCTGGCCGGCGGTGGGCCTCGTGCTCGTCGCGAGCCTGGCGCCGATGCTGATCGGCCTCGCGGTCTGGATCGCTCAGGATGCCCGGCTGATCGAGGCCGGCGGCGAGCTTCCCTCGCGCGACGGCATTCCGTCCCTCGCCTCGCCATTCGTGCTTGCGCAGATGATCGCCGGCCAGCTCCTTTCGCTCGCCATCGTATGGGGAGCCGCGGGCTGGAAAGGCGCGCGCGCGGAGACGCTGCGGCTCACCCCGCCGCAGACTGGGTGGCTCACGGCCGTGGGCTACGGGCTGTTGCTGCTGGTCCTCATCGGACCGATCGAGATCCTGCTCTATCACCTCGCGGGCGTCGCGCTGTTCACGGACGGGCGGTGGATCCTCGACGGCCTTCGCTCTCCTTACTGGTGGGCGGTCATCCTGGCCGCCGTCGTGCTGGCGCCGCTCTGGGAGGAGATTTCCTTCCGCGGCTTCCTGCTGTCGGCGCTGGCCAAGAGCCGGCTCGGCTTCTGGCCGGCGGCGCTGCTGTCGTCGGGGGTGTGGACCGCGCTGCATATTGGCTACTCGTGGCCCGGGCTTGCCAGCGTCTTCCTGGCCGGGATCGGCATGAGCTGGATCATGCTGCGCACGGGCTCGATGCGTGCGGTGGTGGTGGCGCACGCGGTCGTCAACGCGTTCTCGCTCACGGTGATTTCGCTGTTCGCGCCCGCCTATTAGGCTGGGACGTGAAACCGGCCCGGAATCGGCTTACATCAGACTCATGCAGCAGTACCTCGATCTCCTGCGCCGCGTGCGCACCGAAGGCACGCCCAAGTCCGACCGGACGGGGACGGGGACGCTGTCGATCTTCGGCCATCAGATGCGGTTCGACCTGGCGGACGGGTTTCCGCTGGTCACGACCAAGAAGCTGCACGTGAAATCGATCATCCACGAGTTGATCTGGTTCCTCGCGGGCGATACGAACATCGGCTACCTCAAGGCCAACGGCGTGCGCATCTGGGACGAGTGGGCGCGCGCGGACGGCAGCCTCGGTCCCGTCTACGGCAAGCAGTGGCGGAGCTGGGCGGCGCCGGACGGGCGGACCATCGATCAGATCAGCGAAGCGGTCGCGACGCTCAAGACCAACCCGGACAGCCGGCGCATCATCGTCTCGGCGTGGAACCCGGCCGACATTCCCGACATGGCGCTGGCGCCGTGCCACTGCCTGTTCCAGTTCCATGTCGCGGACGGGCGGCTTTCGTGCCAGCTCTACCAGCGGTCGGCGGACGTGTTCCTCGGCGTGCCGTTCAACATCGCGAGCTACGCCTTGCTCACGATGATGATGGCGCAGGTCACGGGGCTCGTGCCGGGAGAGTTCGTGCATACGTTCGGCGACGCGCACCTCTACACCAACCATCTCGAGCAGGCGGACCTGCAGCTTTCGCGCACGCCGCGAGCGCTGCCGCGGATGTCGATCAACCCTGACGTCGGCTCGATCTTCGCCTTCCGCTACGACGACTTCGCGCTCGAAGGCTATGACCCGCATCCGCACATCGCGGCGCCGGTGGCGGTTTGACCGGCATTGTCCTACAACGCGCGTGGCTGGATCCCGGCCTGCGCCGGGATGACGTCGATGCGGGGGTGAACCGCTTGCGTCTTTCCCAACGTCACACCGGCGGAGGCCGGTGCCCAGACAGGCACCAAATAAACAGTGGAGGTCACCTCCACACAGCGCGGACAGCGGCTTAATTAATGCGGGTTTCTCTCATCGTTGCCGTGGCCGAGAACGGCGTGATCGGCAGGGACGGCAAGCTGCCATGGCGGCTCTCGGCCGACCTCAAGACGTTCCGGCGGCTCACCATGGGCAAGCCGCTCATCATGGGGCGCAAGACGTTCCAGTCGCTCAAGGGACCGCTCGACGGGCGCGACAATATCGTGCTGACCACGGACCCCTTTTTCGAGGCGCAGGGCGTGAGTGTGGTCAACACGTTCGCGGATGCGGTGACGCTCGCCCGCACGCTGGCGCGGACGGGCGGCGCCGACGAGGTCATGGTGATCGGCGGGGCCGACGTGTTCCGCGCAGCGCTGCCGCTCGCCGACCGGATCTATTGGACGCAGGTGCACGCCAGCGCCGACGGCGACGTTCACTTTCCGGACCTGGACCTCTCGGACTGGACCGAGATCGAGCAAAGCGCCCTTCCGGCCTCCGAAAAGGATGACGTAACGGCCACCTTAAGGGTGCTCGATCGTAAGAGCTGAATGTTGCAGGGCTAATTGGTGCGCCCCTCGCCTTGACTGATCCCCTCCGCAAACCAATCTCCCTGGCGAGGGTTTGCGTCGCCGGGGGTCCTCCCCTATAAGCAAAGCGCAATTGCCATCCGGGACTTACGCGAACCGAGGCGCCCTGCCCGGTCTCTCCTCACGCGGTTCCCGACCATCTTCCACAGATCATAAAGGGCCAACGACATATGCCTTGGAGCAATCAGAGCGGCGGTGGAAACGGCGGCGGCTGGAAAGGCG
>JAFKKW010000293.1 GCA_017304275.1 Hyphomicrobiales bacterium
GAAGCGCCTTTGTTCCCGCGATCGGACGGAACGGATTTGCTCATGGGCTCTAACTGGTTGGCGGGACGAACGCGCGCTGCAGCTTGGCGCAGTCGGCATGGCGCGGGCATCCGACGAGATGATCGTTGACCATCCCGGTCGCCTGCATGAAGGCATAGACGGTCGTCGGCCCGACGAAACGGAATCCCTGTTTTTTGAGCGCCTTTGAAAGGCGAAGTGATACCTCCGTCGTCGCCGGCACGTCACCCACCGCCGCGGCGCGGTTGATCTGCGGCGTCCCGCCTCCATGCTCCCAGAGAAACGACGCCAGCGTCCGCGTCTTCCGAAGCGCGAGATACGCCTTGGCGTTGTCGATCGTAGCCTCCACCTTCAGGCGGTTGCGCACGATGCTCTCGTCCGCCATGAGCCGCGCGACGTCCTCCTCCGTGTAGCACGCGATGCGCGCCGGATCGAAATCATGAAAGGCACGCCGGAATCCGTCCCGCTTGCGCAGGATGGTCAGCCACGAGAGCCCCGACTGGAACCCCTCGAGCACGAGCTTCTCGAACAGGCGATGCTCGTCCGCATGCGGCACGCCCCATTCTTCGTCGTGATAGCGCGCATAGAGTGGATCGTTGATGCCCGCCCAGGGGCAACGCTCGAGCTTGGCGGTTTCAGGCGGTTTCATGCGGTGATCCGATCTCAAAGGTCGCAAAGGGAGGCGTCTCCACCGAGAGCGCCACATCGGCCGCCGTAACCGGGACGCCATCCCGCCGGGCATCGGCCACGCGATCGAGCCTGAGCAGCGCCAGCCCACGCGCGCCCGCAACCGAGCCGAGCCTCCCGATCTCCACGTCGCCCATCAGCACCGGCAGCGGTCCGCTCGGCATCGGCACCTCCGCATTGACCGCCACCACTCGTTTCCTCACCGTGGCACGGTGTTGCATGCGCGAGACGACTTCCTGCCCCACGAAACAGCCTTTCGTGAACGACACGCCATGCAACTGGTCGAGCAGCGCCTCATGAGGAAACGTATCGCCGAACGCGAAGTCGCGCCCCCCTTCCGGCACGCCGAGTCCGATGCGATGGGCGTGATACGCGTCGGACGCAACCGTGGTCCCTCCGATCGCGGCCAGAACAGCGCCCGCCGTGTGCGCTTCTGCAAGCACGCGAAGCCCCAGCGGCGCATAGCGCGGATCGGCGAAGACATGCGCGCCCACGATCTCGCCCGTCGAAACCGGCGCCGGCCCCCAGGCAGCCACAACGACATAGTCGGCCGACACGTCCCGGATCTCGACGGCCGCGCGCAGCTTGTAGAGCGAAAGCCGCTTTACGAGCTCGCCTGCCTTGTCACGCACCACATCGAGCAGAAAGCCGTCCGCGGTACGCACGACGAGAAAGTCGAACAGGATCTTTCCCTGCGGCGAGAGCAGCGCCGCATAAAGCGCCGGCGGCCCGTCGGGACGCTCTGCCTCGAGCAGCGCCATGTCGTTGGTGATCAGTCCGCCGAGAAACTTCTCCGCATCGGCGCCCGTGACCGAGACGACGCCCCGATCCTCCAGCACCGCGATCTGGACCGGCCCAGCAGACATTCTCATGGCCTCTCAGAGTATGCGTCGCGCGAACTCCGGCCCGCGCGTGCTTGGCACACTTGCATGGATGCCGGTCGTAGCCTGTCCCGGCGAAGGCCGGGGCCGGCATGACGTTGCATGCGCAGACCGCTCGTCTGAACAGCACCGTCATCTCCGGCGGCGGACCGTGATCCACGCCAGCTTCAACGAGCACGCCGTCCGAATTGGATCAAGCCCGATCCGAGAAGCGGCATGGACTTGCCGGGCGCGTCCGGCCTTACCGCCCGCGCCGTCCGCCGGCGGCCCGCTTCTTGGCAGGCTCTTTGTCGCCGCTCT
>JAFKKW010000344.1 GCA_017304275.1 Hyphomicrobiales bacterium
TCTCGGACTTGGACTCCGGCGTACCAAAGTCAGTCTCACGAATTAGCGCCATCGCCGTTCCTCATTCCGTTCCTTGGAGCAAGGCCGCACCGCTCCGCGCTCGTGCGATCCACCGCAGTTCCACGGCCTCCATCTTAAGTATCGTATTACGATATATATGTCCAGCCGGAGGGCGGCGCCAGTGCTGCGGTTGCGGCTGCGTCCCGAGCTCCCGGCCGCCAGCCCCAAACAGATTGCACGCGGCGGGGGCGCATGGCATGTTGCAGCGTAATATCGTATTGCGATATTAGTTTACCGATCGCGGAGCCGGCATTCACTGGGAGCGGCGCCCGGCATCGGCGCGGCGGCGGCATGGATCCGCTTCTTTTATGGAGAGGAACATGGATCTTGACACCGCGCGCATGCCCGCACCGCGGGGTCCTGGGCTCCTGGAGCGGGACAGGATCGTAGCCGACGCGGATTTCAACCGCTGGCTCGTGCCGCCGGCGGCGCTCTGCATCCATTTGTGCATCGGCATGGCCTACGGCCTCAGCGTTTTCTGGCTCCCGCTCTCGCAGGCGCTCGGCATCGATGCTCCCATCGCATGCCCCGACATGACCATGCTCGACGCGCTCTTCACCACGACTTGCGACTGGCGCGTGACCGACCTCTTGATGACTTTCACGCTTGGAATCGCCTTTCTCGGCGTGTCGGCGGCCCTGTTCGGCGGATGGCTCGAATGGGCGGGCCCTCGCAAGGCAGGGGTCGTTGCGGCTCTGTGTTGGGGCGGCGGGTTCGTCATGTCGGGCGTGGGCGTCCTCGTCCATCAGCTCTGGATGATGTGGCTCGGTCTCGGCGTCATCGGCGGGATCGGTCTCGGATTGGGCTACATCTCCCCCGTATCGACGCTCATCAAGTGGTTTCCCGACCGGCGCGGCATGGCGACGGGCATGGCCATCATGGGGTTCGGCGGCGGGGCGATGATCGGAAGCCCGCTTGCCGTCATCCTCATGAACGGAGGCGATTTCATCAATCTGCAAATGCCGGTGCTGGGCGAGCTGAGGCTGCACTTCGACGGATTCCGCAGCGCAACATCGGTCGGCGTGTGGCAAACGTTCCTGGTTCTCGGCGTGGCTTATACCGTCGTGATGCTCGCCGGCGCGTTCGCCTATCGGGTTCCCCCCGACGGCTGGCAGCCTGCTGGCTGGCGACCTGCCGAAAAATCGCACGCGATGATCACCGACGGAAACGTGCATCTCGACGACGCGCACAAAACACCCCAGTTCTGGCTGATCTGGATGGCGCTCTGCCTCAACGTGTCGGCCGGTATCGGGGTGCTGGCGATGGCATCGCCCATGCTGCAGGAGATCTTCGGAGGCTCCCTGATCGGCGCTCCGGACGTTACGTTCGGAGCCCTCGACGAGGGGCAACGGCTGGCCGTCGCGGCGATCGCGGGGGGCTTTGTGAGCCTGCTGTCGCTGTTCAACAGCTTCGGCCGCTTCGCCTGGGCATCGCTCTCCGATCCCATCGGCCGCAAGCGGACCTACTTCATATTCTTTGCACTCGGCATCGTGCTCTATGGCATCGCGCCTTCGCTGGCGCACCTCGGCTCTCAAGCGCTTTTCGTCGCCGCCTTTTGCGTCATCCTGTCGATGTATGGCGGCGGCTTCTCGACCGCCCCCGCCTATCTCGCCGATATCTTCGGCACCAAGTACGTCGGCGCCATCCATGGCCGCCTGCTGACGGCCTGGTCGGTCGCGGGCATCGTGGGACCGATGGTGATCGGCTACATCCGCGACGTCCAAATCGCAGCGGGCACGCCGCGCGCCCAGGTCTACGACCGCACGATGTACGTTCTGGTCGGGTTCCTCGCCTGCGGGCTCGTCTGCAATGCGCTGGTGCGCCCGGTGCATGCCCGGCATCTGATGGCAGGAGATGCATCGGAACGGCCGCTCACTCCGCCGGTGAACGCCGCCGCCGCGCAAGGCGTCGGATTCGGCGGAATCACGCCCGGTGCTGCGGCCGCCTGGCTCGTGGTCGGCATTCCGTTCGCCTGGGGCGTGTGGACCACGCTCATGAAAGCGGTCACTCTGTTCGGCTGACCGCGTCCGGCTCACTGGGTCCGGCTGACCGGAGCCGTACGACCGGTCGCCCGAGAGCATGTGTGTCAGTCAAGCTGGGCCAGCAGTTGCTCCAGCACCGAGCGAACTCCCTTCAACTCGCGCAGATGTGCCGCAGCGAGGCCGTCCATGGCCTGCTCGGCCTTGGGGGTCAAACGCACCTGAACGCGCCGCGCGTCGTCCTTGTCCTTCACGCGTACGACGAAGCGGTTGTTGGCCAGGCGATCGACCAACTCGACGGCCGTGTGATGACGAATCATCAAACGGTCGGCGATCTCCCGGATGCCGAGCTCGGACCGGTTGCGCGCGCCCTTGATGGCCAGCAAGGCTTGATATTGCTGGGGGCTGAGACCGGCGGCGTCGGCCGCCTGCTCGCTGAATGCAAAAAATGCGCGGAGGACATAACGGAAATCCGCAAGGGCCTCGTAGCTCTTCTTGGGAAACTTGGGGTGCGCCGCTTTCGGCATAGAGCAACCTCTTGTAAATATCGTAACACGATACATAATGGAGCGACGGATGCCCGTGCCGCCGGTGACGTGGGACGGGATTTCCGATCTGTGACGGCTCTTGCGGAGCTTTTCAATGTCAAAGTCCAGGGATCCGAGAACGATCGCGGCAGCCAACGGCGTCGCGACTGATTCCGCGTTCGGCGCCGTCACACCTCCGATCCATCTGTCCACCACGTTCGCCTTCGACGGCTTCGAGCGAAGCCGGGGCCATGACTACTCGCGAACCTCCAACCCGACGCGAAGCCTTCTGGCGG
The DNA here is from genome assembly GCA_017304275.1 of Hyphomicrobiales bacterium. GTDB lineage: Bacteria > Pseudomonadota > Alphaproteobacteria > Rhizobiales > Hyphomicrobiaceae > Hyphomicrobium_C. The sequence continues at coordinate 2,863 of JAFKKW010000344.1, forward strand.
AAACCCTTGCCGAGATCGAAGGGGGCGCAGGCGCGGTCATCGTGTCGTCCGGCATGGCCGCAATCGATCTCGTGTTCAGCCAGCTCCGCTCCGACGACCTCGTCGTTGCGCCCCACGATTGTTACGGCGGCACGCATCGCCTCCTCTGCGCACGTCGGGAACGGCAACACTTCGATGTCGTCTTTGTCGATCAAAACGACGAGCAGGCGGTCGGCGAGGCGCTGGACGGCTATCCGGCGATGGTGCTCGTCGAAACGCCGAGCAATCCGCTGATGCGTGTGGTCGACATACGATCAATCGCGGATCGCGCCGGGAAGAGGGGCGCCAAGCTCGTCGTGGATAATACCTTCCTATCCCCAGCGTTGCAGCGGCCGCTTCTTCTCGGCGCGGATTACGTCGTGCACTCGACGACGAAATATCTCAACGGCCATTCGGACGTTGTTGGCGGTGCCGTCGTTGCAGCCACGCAATCCGACGCCGAAGTGCTGGCTGCCTGGGCTAACGTCGTCGGCGTCACGGCCTCGCCGTTCGACTGCTATCTGACCCTGCGCGGTATCAGAACCTTGTTCCCGCGTGTGGCGCAGCAGCAGGAAACTGCTTTCGCCATCGCAAGACATCTCGAGAGACACCCGCTGGTCAGCGCCGTCCACTATCCCGGCCTTCGCTCGCATCCCGGGCACGAAACGGCAAAAAAGCAGCAGTCCGGCTTCGGCGCCATGCTGAGCTTCGAGCTCAAGGGCGGCCGCGACGCCGTTCGCCGGTTCGTGGAATCGGTCCGCATCTTCACCTTGGCGGAGTCGCTCGGCGGCGTGGAGAGCCTGGTCGCTCACCCCGCAACGATGACACACGCCGGCATGGATGCCGAGGCGCGACGCATGGCCGGAATCACCGATGCCCTGTTGCGTCTTTCGGTCGGCCTCGAAGCCGAAGCCGACTTGATCGAGGACCTGGATCGCGCGTTGGCGCTGGCGGCGGAGCCGGCGCTGGAGCAACCCGCGTAGGGAGGTAGATCGTCATGCTTATCAGCACTGCGGCTCTGATCTTCTCAAGCATGTTGTTCTGGTTCGGACTTATCAAATCCCACTGGATTGCGCCGGCCGTATTTTTTGCGGCGAGCGGACCTGTCGTGGCGACTTTCTCGTTAGAGCATGATGCTCTGCGGATCGCCATTCATCTGCTGGCTACTCTTTTGCTCTTCTACGTGGCCTTCGCTTGCGGCCGTTGGGCGGCCGATCGCCCTTTGGGCGGCTATTAGCGAGAACTTCTCGCCAATCATTTAGGAGCGGGCAGCATGTCGAAAGATACCGAACGCAACGAGAGGGCGGAGTTCACCCCTCTCGAGTCCGTAATTTTTCTGGCAATCCTGATCTCAGGCTTTCTGCTGGTTCATTTCTTCGTCGCGAAGCTCTGGTAGACGCCGCCGCTCTGTACGAGGGGCGTTGCTTCACGCCTTAGCGGTGCTTCGCTTGCTCAGAAGGACGCTTCTCAGAACGGTGGCGTTGTTGTGATCGGTCTCGTGCGCTGCAAACAGCAAGGTGACGGTGCCTCCGTCCGCAAGCCGACGCAACTGATCGACCAGGTCTCGATTGTGGCGCAGCTCCGTCCGATATTTCTTCTCGAACTCCTTCCATCGACCCGGGTCTTGATGAAACCAGCGCCGCAGTTCGGTGCTCGGCGCAATCTCCTTCATCCAAATGTCGATGCGGGCCTTGTCTTTGCGCAGACCGCGCGGCCACAGCCTGTCGACCAGCACGCGCGTCCCGTCCCGCGCTTCCGGCGCCTCATACGCTCGTTTGATGATGACGTCTCCGGTGCGGTCACGGCCCCGGCGTGCAGGTTCGATCGCCATCATTCCGGCTCCTGCGGTTGGGCCAGGAAAAGAAACTCCTTCGGCCGCAGCGCGATGCTTGCGAGCGTTCTGCGATCGAGAACCTCCAGAAACGCCTGCAAGGCCTCGTCGAGAACAACCTGGAGCTTACAGCAGCTCGTAATGACGCATTGGTTGCCAGTCGAGAAGCATTCGACCAGAGCAAAATCCGGTTCCGTCGTGCGGATCACATCGCCGAGAAAGATCCGATCGGCAGGTTTCGCGAGCCGAAGGCCGCCGGAGCGTCCCCTGATAGACGTCAGATACCCGGCGCGCGTCAACGCATTCACGACCTTCGTCAGATGCGTTCGTGAGATCTCATAGGAGTCCGCGATCTCGTCGATGGTCACCCGTCGATCGCCGGCGGCGTGCGTGAACATCAAGACGCGCAATGCGAGGTCCGAGAACAATGTGAGCTGCATGGCTGGCTTTCACACCTATTTGATGCATTACGAATGCATCTTTTATAGACTCGCAATTGTAAAGATGCATTATAGATGCATCTTTTAATTCCGTGAACCCGCTTCTGGCGGGACGGGCGAGCGGAAGAGCGCTCTGTCCTAGTCTGACGTGGCTCTGGCAGGGCGGTCGCGTCAGACGAACACGCCAAGGAGGATGCCATGTCTGTTGCACTCCGAAAGCCAAACCTCGATCCGTACGAAACCCCGGCCGATGAATCGGCGAGCGCACAAGACGAGGTCGTCGAATATGACGATGGCCTACTCGCGATTGCCGGGCCGATCATGCTGGGCTGCTATGTGCTTTTGTTCTCGATCGCCGCTTTCACTTTCATGAGCAGCGGCGGCGCTCTCTTCGCAGTCGTCATCAGCACGTTCTTTGCAGTGGTCTTCTTCGCCATTCCATACATCTTTTTCAGGATCAGGTCGGGTCATGACGAGAGATGGCGCAAGGACCCCGACACGGCACGAACTCCGCTCGTCGATACGTGGACGGGATCACTCCGCCGCTGGGAGGCCGTCGTCCAGATCGTTTCCATTCCCCTCGCAATCGTGATGGGGTTCGCCTTGCTCGCCATCCGGTGGAGCACGCTGTGAACATTCAGTCCACTTCCGCGGCAGGGCAGCAGACCGCTTCTCGGGCGCCCCGGAGAGATGACCCCGCGAGGCTAATCCAAAGGAGATCACGCACATGATAGTTGGAAGACTTGCTGCTACCGCGCTCATCGGAACCTTTTTCCTGTCGACGATCGCGGGTGAAGGTCAAGCTGCCGATCAGGTGTTTACCGCCAAGCTGACGCCCCTCAATGCTGCGAAGATCGGGACTTCAGCCACAGGCGATGCGCGGCTGGTCGTTGCAGACGGGAAACTCACCGTGGCAATCGATCTCAAGGGGTTGCCACCGGGAATGCATCTTCAGCATTTCCACGGCTTCCCGGACGGCAAGGACGCCTCGTGCCCCACAAGCGCAAACGATGCCAACGGTGACGGCTACATCGACCTCGTCGAGACCGAGCCGGTCGCGGGCACGACGATGGTGCCCTTCCATGCGCATCCTGCGACGCTCGAAATTCCGAGCGATAGCTATCCCGTCGCGGACGAGAGCGGCGCTGCACACTATGCAAACACGGAAAGCGTGGCGGATCTGGAAAACGCCCTCAAGGAGAAGTTCAAGTCGCCTGTTCTCGCTTTGGAGACGCGCGTCATCTTCGTGCACGGGGTGAAAAGCGATACCGCGTTGCCCGACAGCGTGAAATCTCTTCCGGGCGTCCCGGCGCAGGTCACGATACCCATCGCCTGCGGAAAGATCGAAGCGGCGAAGTGATCAAGCCCGTGCCATGACTTACGTCGTCACAGAGAACTGCATCAAGTGCAAGTATACGGACTGCGTGGAAGTATGCCCGGTGGATTGCTTCTACGAGGGCGAGAACATGCTCGTCATTCATCCGGACGAATGCATCGACTGCGGCGTCTGCGTCCCGGAATGTCCCGCGGAGGCGATCTTCGCCGACACCGAGCCACAGGCAACGCCCCACTGGCTGGAGATCAACCGACTCTATGCGGATCTCTGGCCCAACATCACGGCGAAAAAAGCGCCGCTCCCCGACGCGGACAAGGAGAACGGGCGAAAGGGCAAGGAGACCGATCTATCTCCACAGCCCGCTTCCGAGGAGATCACATGACGCCGCCTCGCGCGCTGCCGCAGGGCATGACCTGCTACAAGACGACCACGCACTTCACGCGCGATAACGTACCCAAGAGCCTGCTCGCGTCCCATAGCGTGAAAGCGGGCGTCTGGGGGCTGCTGCGTGTGGCGCGCGGCCGCATACGGTATTGCGTCGACGGCAATCCGCCGTCCTCCGAGATCGTACACGGCGGCCAATCCGCAGTCATCGCGCCCGAGACACTCCATCACGTCGAGTTCATCGACGTCGAGGGCGCGTTCTTCATCGAGTTCTATCGGTCGTAGGCCCGGAACTCCGCGTCGAAAGCCGCACCACGCCGGCTCGCAGCGCGTCGATTGTCCTATCCCACACCGTCGACACCCGGCTTGGACGACAGGCTCGCCCCCAACCGGAGACATATCCCAACTGGGATATTGATCGATCGGACCCAAATCCATTCTCATGGGTCCGGTCGTTCGCATACGTCGATGGAACCATGTCACGGACGCTTGCATCAACGCCGCGCGAGGACGGGTTTCGTGCGCCAGGGGAGTTCGAACCGAAGGCCGGATGCTGGCTGATCTGGCCGGAGCGGCCCGATACCTGGCGGCTCGGCGCGAAGCCGGCCCAGAAGCTGTTCGCGCGCGTCGCAAGCGCGATCGCGCAAAGCGAGCCCGTGACCGTCATCGCATCCCGACGCCAGTGGCAGAACGCGCGCACGGTGCTACCGGATGCGGTGCGCGTCGTCGAGATGTCCACCAACGACTCCTGGCTGCGTGACTGCGGGCCCAACTTCGTCGTCAACGACCGCGGCGACGTGCGCGGCGTAGACTGGACGTTCAATGCTTACGGCGGCTTCGACGGGGGCCTCTACCATCCGTGGGACCGGGACGATCTGGTTGCGCGCAAGGTGCTCGAGATCGAGCGCATGGACCGCTATCGCGCCCCGATCATCGCCGAGGGCGGCGGGCTGCAGTGCGACGGCGAGGGCACGCTGATTACCACCGAGCAATGCCTTCTCAACAAGAACCGCAACGGTCACCTCGGGAAACCGGAGGTCGAGCGGCAGCTCAGCGACTATCTGGGGCTCGAAACGGTGATCTGGCTGCCGCGCGGCTTCGCGTTCGACGAGACCGACGGACATATCGACGACGTCTGCTGTTTCGTGCGCCCGGGCGTGGTGGCTTTGAGCTGGACCGACGACCGTAACGATCCCCAATACGAGATCGTGCGCGAAGCGGAAGACATCCTTCTTTCGTCGCGGGATGCGCGCGGACGCCGGCTCAGTGTCCATCGCATTCCCCATCCTCTGCCGATCGAGATGACGGCCGAGGAGAGTGAGGGGCTCGACCACGTCGAACACACCTGGTCGCGGCCGGCCGGCAACCGCATCGCGGCGAGCTACATCAACTATTACCCCGGCAACAGCGTGGTCGTGGTCCCAGAGTTCGGCGGGGAGCTCGACCGTCAGGCCAAGGCGGCGCTCGCCGCACTCTTTCCGAACCACGAGATCGTCGGCATTCCCAACTCCCGTGAGATCCTGCTCGGCGGCGGGAATGTCGCCTGCATCACGCTGCCCGTCTATGCGGGCCGGCGAAACACTACGCGATCAGAATGAGGCGCCGGATCGCCGGCGTCCGGGTCAGACCAGTGCGGACATTGAAAGGACACGTCATGCGCTCCTCGACGACCTTACGGCTTCTCCTTTCCGCGTGTGCGGCGATGTGGGTCACGTCCTCCCGCGCCGATGAAGGGAAAGTCGTCAACGTCTACAACTGGTCGGACTACATCGCGCCCGACACCGCCGAAAAATTCACGAAAGAGACCGGCATCAAGGTCGTCTACGACGTCTATGACGCCAACGAGATGCTGGAAACGAAGCTGCTCACCGGCGGATCGGGCTACGACGTCGTCTATCCGTCGGCGTTTCCGTTCCTCAAGAACCAGGTCGCGGCCGGCGTGCTTCGCCCCCTCGACAAAGCCAAGGCGCCGAATATCGCCAAGCTGGATCCGCAGGCGCTCGACCTCATCTCGCCCGCCGATCCCGGCAATGCGCATGCCGTGCCGTACATGGCCGTCACCGACGGCATCGGATACAACGTCGACGAGGTGAAAAAGCGCCTCCCCGACGCGCCGGTCAATTCGTTCGACATGGTCTTCAATCCGGAGGTCGTGCAGAAGCTTGCGGATTGCGGCGTCAGCATGATCGACGCGCCGGCCGAGGTCATTCCGATGGCGCTCACCTACCTCAAGCTCGATCCGCATTCCACGAATCCGGATGACTTCGCCCAAGCTGAAGCGCTGCTGCTCAAGGTGCGCCCGCACATCCGCTATTTCCATTCGTCGCGCTACATCAACGACCTCGCCAATGGCGACATCTGCGTCGTGCTCGGCTGGTCAGGCGACATCCTTCAGGCGCAACAGCGTGGCGCGGACGCCGACAAGAAGGTCTCGGTGGCGTACGCAATCCCGAAGGAAGGAACGCTCATCAACTTCGACACGATGGCGATCCCGAAGGACGCACCCCATCCCGCGAATGCCCTGGCATGGATCGATTTCAATCTACGTCCCGACATCGCGGCCGCGAACTCAAGCTACGTCTCCTACGCCAACGCGGTGCCGGACTCCGTTCCGCTTATCTACGAGGCCGTGGCCAAGAACCCGGGCGTGTTCCCGCCCGACGACGTAAAGGCGAGGCTATTCGTCGTGCATACCAGCGACGCCAAGGTTCTGCGCCTTCAGAACCGCGTCTGGACGCGGGTCGTCAGCGGGCAATGAGCCGTGCAGGGCTGCGACCTCGCCGTCCCGCGCCAGTGCCAGGAGTTCCACCTGCGAATGGACGCCGAGCTTCGGATAGATCTTCTTGATGTGATTGCGGACGGTGCCGGGCGAAATCGCAAGCCGGCGCGAGATCGACTTCGCACAGCCGCCGCAAAGAAGAAGCTCGGCGATCTCTCGCTCGCGGCGGCTGAGCAGGGCGAAGCGCCGCCCCGCGGTGTCGCTCGCCTCCTGGCCGTACCACAGGCCGTGCAGTCGGTCGAGCACGACCCGGGTGGCCTCGCCCACCGCCTGGACCGCATCCAGCTCCGCGGTGCCGAATGTCGCCTTGCCGCGCATTCGAAGGAAGGTGACGAAGGCCGCCGTGCGACGATCGAGATTGAAGACGCCCGTAATCTCGTCGACGCTCTCCGAAGGCTCGTAAAAGTCGCGGTAATAGGGGGAGCGGCGGAAGGCGGTGGGATCGAAAACCGCGAGCGGGAGCAAGAAATCCCGTTGCGTTTCGAGGAATGTCTGGAAGAAGGGATCGAGCCGGAAAAGGTGCGCGTCGTAGTCCCGGTTCCAGCGATCGATGCCGCCGGCGTCGATGGTCACCGATGCCCCCTCGCGGCGATAGATCCCCACATAGGTGAGGTCGGAATCGATCAGTGCGCGCGCGCCGCAGGCGAACCGGCTCGCGAGTTCTTCCGGCGAGTTGGCGGTCGCGGCCGCGGCGATGGCGCGGCTCCACTGACCGACCTGGTCGAGGGGAATGTTGCGCTGCATGGCGGCGAGATTAAACCGTTGCCTGACGGCATCAAGCGGGAAGTTGGCCGAACTGGAATTTCAAGACGATGGGAGCGATCGAGATGCGCAATGTGACGGTCAGCGCGACGCAAATGGCCTGCGGCTGGGACGAGGCCGAGAACATTCACCGCGCCGAGACGCTCGTGAGGCGCGCAAAATCCGAAGGCGCCGATCTCGTGCTGCTGCAGGAGCTTTTCGCGACTCCCTACTTTTGCCAGGACCAGCTGCATGAATTTTGGGCACTCGCGCATCCGTTCGACGGCAACGCGCTCATTCGCCACTTCTCGGACCTCGCCCGCGAACTCAATGTCGTGCTTCCGGTCAGCTACTTCGAGCAAGCCGGCCAGGCTTTCTTCAACAGCATTGCGATCATCGACGCCGACGGCAGCGTGCTCGGCAACTATCGCAAGAGCCACATCCCGGACGGACCTGGCTACACGGAGAAGTTCTACTTCTCTCCCGGCGACACGGGCTTCAAGGTCTGGCGCACGAAAGCCGGCGTGATCGGCGTCGGCATCTGCTGGGACCAGTGGTTTCCCGAGGCGGCCCGCTGCATGGCGTTGCTCGGCGCGGAGATCCTTCTCTATCCGACGGCCATCGGCTCGGAGCCGCACGATCCCAACCTCGACTCGCGAGATCATTGGCAGCGGGTGATGCAAGGGCATGCGGGCGCCAACCTGATGCCGCTCGTCGCCTCGAACCGCATCGGCACCGAGCGTGGACGGCGCGGCACCAGCATGACGTTCTACGGCTCCTCATTTGTTGCCGACCAGACGGGGGCCAAGGTTGCCGAGGCCGACCGGGTCAGCGAGGGCGTGCTCACCGCAAGCTTCGACCTCGATGCCATCGCCCACCAGAGACGGTCATGGGGCGTGTTCCGCGACCGCCGACCGGAGCTCTACGCGGGCCTTACGAAGCATTCCTCCGACTGAATGAGCCTCGGGCGCAAACCGGCGGCGACGGCTTTTCAGGCATTCATCCGCTCATCGGGCGGTTGGAGGGTGGACTTTTACGGCCATCGTCCCCATATCATCTACACTAGCGGCTGAGAGATGCGCGTACTCCCGCCTCGTAGGCGCGCACGCTTATGCCGTTCTTCGAACACCCTTCCGGCTTTGGCGCGGAGTCTATTCGCCCCCTCGATGCGGCGGCCACCAATGCAGCCCTGTGCTGATCCGTGAGGGAAAGTGGAGCAACGAGACAAGCTCCAGCCTTGATACCAGACGCGTACCTCACGACAATGGGAGAAGCAAAATGGCGGCTTACAAATTCATGGTTGGCCAGAGAGTCGTGTTTCACGCTCCGCGCCGAACGGCCGGACCATCGATTTTCACCGTGCTTCGTCGGCTGCCAACGGAGGGGCAAGGGCTTACTTACCGCATAAAATCGATCGAGGGGAGCCTGGAGCGCGTCGCAAATGAACACGAGCTCACAAGTCTTCACGAGGAGGCCACCTTATGAGCGCTTTCGATTTCAGCGCCCCGGCAGAGTTGTTCCCGTCTAAAGGCAAAGGCTTGCGGCGCAGGGTGGTCTCCTACAAACGTTTCGACACGGCGGCCGTGGCGATCCGGTATGCTATCGAGGAGCTGGAGCCCGACAAGCTGGCGGGCGCCGTGCTCGAAGTGAACGAAGACCGGTATGATGATGCTGCAATCAGGCACCTCTACGTGAGCGGGCGCCGAAGACAATTGGATCGTACTTAATCAGGCGGGCCTGCAGCTTCTTGCATTTGACCGGCGCTGGACTGCGGAAGCCTACGGAAAGGCCCTCGCTCACCGGGCGAAGGTCTCGTTGATCGTCCATGGTAGCGACAGAACCATGCGTTATTCGAAGCGCGACCTGACCTACTCCGCCTGTCTTTAGGAGCACGTGCTCTTTGGCGATACGCTCGTCGCGGCGATCATCGACACCACGGCAGAACTATATCGGACGAATGCGCCCAGCGTGCGCATTTACGAGGCGGATCTGCTGCGAGATCAGATCTGGGAGGACCGAAGAGGAGCGCTTCACTGGCGAAAGCAGCGCGTTGCTATCCATCGAGAAGCGTCTGAATGCCAACGATCCAACAGATTAGCTTGTGGCGACGGGCAAACTCGCGTATCAATGACCATCGATTTTTTGGCCAGCCAATCAGGCCGTCGTCCGCAAGGACGCTTGTTTAGATCCTTCCCAAAAAACGATGACTCCCGCCCCTGTGTGCGAACACGGGGCTTTCCAGCTATTGATAAGGACAAGTCATGCAAGCAGGCACCGTCAAATTCTACAATCACCAAAAGGGCTTTGGCTTCATCCAGCCTGAAGATGGAGGCAAGGACGTATTCGTTCATGCAACCGCGCTCGAGCGCGCCGGGATGCATGCGCTGGGCGAGGGTCAAAAGGTGTCGTTCGACACTCAGGAGGACCGTCGGTCGGGCAAGATCGCGGTCGGCAACA
>JAFKKW010000294.1 GCA_017304275.1 Hyphomicrobiales bacterium
GCTTGTCCTGGCTGGCATTTTCGGCTGGCCGCTGGCGGTGCTCGCCCGCCGGGCCCTCGGCCGCCGCCGCGTCACGATCGGCGGCGGGACGGTGCATTTGGAGGCGGCCGGATTGTTCGGAAAAAGCTCATGGACCGAGCCACTCGCGGCCTACGTGGGTCTGACGCACCGTGTGCGGACCTCACTCTCCGGCGTGCGCCACGAGCTGGTCCTGGTGCATCCCAATGCATCGCGCTCGATCATCCTGCTATCGGCGCCCCAGATCCAGGCCGAGGCGTTTGCCTCGGCGGCGCGACTTTTCGCCGTTGCCGAAATTCCGTCGCGAGAGGCAGCTAGGTTCGCGCCCTTGGATGGGTATTTTGGGCTTGCGGAGGCGAAGCCTCTGGCCGCCGGCTAACTTGGATTGTGCTGCCTTTTGACTAAGATAGGCGGGCATGCTGAATGAGGGATGCGGATCCGTTTTTGCCGCTCGGGGCCTGTGCCCGGCTGCGGATCCGGGATCGTACTGACTGCGGGAGCTACACTTGATGACGACCGTTTGCAGTGGGGGGTGCATGGCCGGACGGCTCGGCGCAGCGGCGCTCTCACTCCTTATCCTCGCGGCAAGCTCGGCCGCCGCGCTCGCGGAAACTCCGGCCGCCTATATGCAGCGGGTGGCGAACCAGCTCATCGCGGCCCAGCGCTCCGGCTCGGAAAGCGACTATGCCACCGTGCTGCGCAGCCATGCGGATGTCCCGTCGATCGCCATCACCGCCCTCGGATCCTACGCGCAGAACCTCGAGAAGTCGGACCGGCCCGCATACTACGCCGGCATGATCAATTTCATCTCCCGCTACGCGGGCAAGGAAGGGCCGAAGTACCCCGTGGCGAAAGCCATCATGGTCGGGCAGACGCAGGAGACGGCCAACGGCACCTACGTCGACAGCCGGGTCACGCTCAAAAGCGGCGAAACCTATGACGTGCGCTGGCGCATCGTGCGACGCGGCAGCGCCTACAAGGTGCGCGACGCGGAGATCATCGGCTTCGAGATGACGACGTTCCTCAATACGCTGTTCCAGAACTACATCTCGGAGAACGGGGGCAATCCCCGCACGCTCGTGATCGCGCTCAACCGCTGAGCCCCATTCGCGACGCGCGTCGGGCTTGGCATCGCGACGCGGCGTCGTAAGGTGCGAGGCTCGAAGCGCCGATTCCGCTGCGTCGCGCTTGCGCCGATCCCGCAGACGCCGCGCCCCGACCGGAGATGCCATGAAACCCGAAAGCCCGCGTCCGCACCGTCTCAAGGACTATCGGCCGCCCGCCTATCTGGTCGATCATGTGGATCTCGATTTCGCGCTCGATCCCGAGCGAACGGAGGTCAAGGCGGCGCTCAAGATCCGGCGCAACCCCGCAGCCGGGGCAGCCGGCAAGGCGCTGGTGCTCGACGGCGAGCAACTCGATCTCACGCATATCGCCATCGACGGCAAGCCGCTCGCGGCGCGCGAGTACAAGCTCGACGCGACCTCGCTCACGATCGCCAAGGTGCCGGCGAAGGCGTTCACGCTCTCGCTCACGACCGTCATCAATCCGGACGCCAACAAGGCGCTGCAAGGGCTCTACCGGTCGCGCGGCGTGTTCTGCACGCAGTGCGAGGCGGAAGGGTTCCGGCGCATCACGTTCTTTCCCGACCGGCCGGACGTGCTCGCGACCTACACCTGCCGCATCGAGGCGGACGCCAAGACGGTGCCCATCCTGCTCGCGAACGGAAACCCGACGGAGCGGGGAAAGCTCGCAGGCGGACGGCATTTCGCGGTCTGGCACGATCCGCATCCGAAGCCGAGCTACCTGTTCGCGCTGGTCGGCGGCGACCTCTCCCCCATTTCCTCGACCTTCAAGACCGC
>JAFKKW010000295.1 GCA_017304275.1 Hyphomicrobiales bacterium
GACGCGGATCACCATCCGGGGTGACGCCGAGCTCGAGGGACGCGACGTGAGGGTGCCGGGCGATCCGTCCTCGGCGGCTTTCCTCGTCGCCGCCGCATTGATCGTGCCGGGCTCGGACATCACCGTCGAAGGCGTGCTCGTCAATCCGACACGCACCGGCTTCTATACGACGCTGCAGGAGATGGGCGGCGACGTCACGTTCCTCAACGCGCGCGAGGAAGGCGGCGAGCCGATCGCCGACATCCGGGCGCGGTTTTCGAAGCTCTCCGGCGTCGACGTTCCGGCAGAGCGGGCGCCGTCCATGATCGATGAATATCCGATGCTGGCGGTGGTCGCGGCGTTCGCACAGGGCACGACACGCATGGACGGGCTTGCCGAGCTCAAGGTCAAGGAGAGCGACCGGCTGGCGGCCACGGCGGCGGGTCTTGCCGCCAACGGCATCAAGGCGGAGATCGACGGCGATACGCTGATCGTGCATGGGAGCGGCCGCGTGCCCGGCGGCGGACTGGTCGCGACGCATCTCGACCACCGCATGGCGATGAGCTTCCTGGTGATGGGCTTAGCCAGCGAGAGCCCCGTGACCGTCGACGACACGGCGATGATCGCCACCAGCTTCCCGGAATTCCGGCCACTCATGGAGCGGATCGGGGCCAAGTTCGGCGAACCATAACGATCCTCCGAATGTCATCCTCGGGCTTGTCCCGAGGATCCATCGAGCCGCGATGGAAGGCGGATCAAGTGTTGAGAACGTTGAAACGGGAAAGCTAATTTCAAACCCTTCCCAAATAGAAGATTGGGTCCTAGGCACAGGGCCTAGGATGACACTGTGTGTACGACGCACCGTCGCGCCTTGGTCGCCGCCGGGAGAGGAAATGAAATGATCGTCGCGATCGACGGGCCGGCGGCGTCGGGCAAGGGTACGCTTGCCAAGCGGCTTGCCGAGCATTTGGGCTTCCATTGCCTCGACACGGGCCTGCTCTACCGGGCGGTGGCGCGGGACGTGGCGCAGCGCGGGTTCCGCCTCGATGACCTCTGGGCGGCCGTGGCCACGGCGCGCGGGCTCGACCCCAAGGAACTCGAGGACCCCGATCTGCGCGGGACCGCGGCCGGCGATGCGGCTTCGATCGTGGCCCGCATCCCGGAGGTCCGGGCGGCGCTTCTCGCCTATCAGCGGGATTTCGCCCGCCGGCCGCCCGGCGCGGTGCTCGACGGCCGGGATATCGGCAGCGTGGTCTGCCCCGCGGCGGACGTTAAGATTTTCGTCACCGCGACGCCTGAAGTGCGCGCCAGGCGCCGTTTTACCGAGTTCGAAGCGCGTGGGGCGGGGATTTCCTACGAGACCGTGCTGGCCGACATCCTGATCCGGGACCAGCGCGATTCCGGCCGGGCCAATGCGCCCATGGTGCTGGCCACAGATGCGATGTTGCTTGACACCAGCAACTTGAGTATAGAAGCCGCATTCGACGCCGCCGTCGGATTGATCAAGAGGAAGATCGGCCACCCGGGATGCTGAAACAGCATCTCAATTTCCGGTGGCGGGGCTGAGGCCCATTACGGCAGCGCCGAGACAAGATCCACACGAACGTGCCGATCGAGGACCGTCCGGGCAAGTGCATGCGCACATGCGGGCCGGGCTCACGGCGCATTTGCTACCAATCGCGTCCGTGCGGCCCTCTTCGAGCGGCGGCGCGGGCATTCCTCCATTCCAACGCACTGCCAGGAGTTCGAATGACCGCTGAAATCAGCAAAGAGTACACCCCGTCGCGCGATGAGTTCGCCGCGATGCTCTCGGAGAGCCTTGCCAAGGACGACGTCTTCGAAGGCAACGTCGTCAAGGGCAAGGTCGTCGGCATCGAGAAGGATCT
>JAFKKW010000220.1 GCA_017304275.1 Hyphomicrobiales bacterium
GCGTCGCGGTTTCGCTGGCGGCGATCTCGCGGGCGAGGCGCTGGCCCTGCTCGGTGATGGAGGCAAGCTTGAGCGAATCCGGCGCGCCGGACGCAGCGACCTCTGCGTCGCGCTGCAGGGCTTGCAGCTTTTCGTTGATCCTGGCGATCGAGGCGCGGCGCTCGGCCTCTGCCGTTTCGAGCGATTTGCGGCGTGCGCGATGCTCCGCAGCACGCTCGGTGACGACGGCCAGCTCCTTCTCGGCGGCTTCAAGGGCCGCTGCCGCGTCTTCCTCGGCGGCGTGAATGTGGTCCTCGGCGGCGTCCGCCTCGGTCTCGGCCGCCTCGATCGCTTGGGCTTCGACGTCGAAGCTGGCCAGGATCTCCTTGGCTTCGGAGATCTGATGCACCTCGCGGGCGTGGTCCTTCTCCAGCTCGCTCGCGAGCTTGGCCAGCTCCTGGCGGCGCTCCGTGCAGCGTTCGGCCTCCTTGGCCAGGCCGTCGGTCTCGATGCGGATGCGGGAGAGCGCGGCGCCGCGCTCGGCTTCCTTCTCGCGCAGTGGCTGGATGGTCTCCGCAAGCTCGGCTTCGGCGCGCGTCGCCTTCGATTCATCTTCCGTCGCGCGGCCAAGGAGGGCGAGCGTCTCCTGGAAATTGTGCTCCTCGGTTGCGACGAGCGCCTGCGCGTCGATCCACGAGAGGTGCGCGAGCAGGGCCTCGCCGCGGCGAATTTCCTCGGAGAGGTCCTTGTAGCGGCGGGCCTGACGGGCCTGGCGCTTCAGGCTTTCGATCTGGCTCGCGAGCTGGCCCATGATGTCGGCCAGGCGGGCAAGGTTCTGCTCGGCGCCTTTGAGACGCAACTCGGCCTCGTGGCGGCGGCTGTGCAGGCCGGCGATACCGGCGGCATCCTCCAGCACGCGGCGGCGCTGCTCGGGCTTAGCGTTGACGATCTCGGAGATCTGGCCCTGGCGCACGAGGGCCGGCGAGCGGGCGCCGGTGGCGGCGTCCTCGAACAGGATCTTGACGTCGCGGGCGCGCGCCTCGCGGCCGTTGATGCGGTAGGCGGAGCCGGCTTCGCGCTCGATGCGGCGCGTGATCTCGATCAGGTCGCTGTCGTTCCATTCGGCGGGCGCCTGGCGCTCGGAGTTGTCGAGGAAGATCGTCACCTCGGCGACGTTGCGGGCGGGGCGGTGATTGGTGCCCGAGAAGATCACGTCGTCCATGGCGGCGGCGCGCATGGACTTGTGCGAGCTTTCGCCCATCACCCAGCGGATGCCTTCGAGCAGATTCGATTTGCCGCAGCCGTTGGGGCCGACGACGCCGGTCAGCCCGGCTTCGATCACGAGATCGGTGGGCTCGACGAACGACTTGAAACCCAGGAGCCGGAGACGGCTGATCTTCATGGCGTCGTGTTATCCCGTGCTTGATCCGGCGGCCCGCGTGTGGCGCCCCCTCACCCGCGCCGCTTGCGCGGCGCGACCTCTCCCCATCGGGGCGAGGTGAGAAAGCGATCCCTTCATTTACCTCTCCCGGGGGAGAGGTCGGACGCGATCGCACGATCGCTTCCGGGTGAGGGGTTACAGGATCGAGGTTTTACGCTCAACTCGGCTGTCAGGCGCTACTGCGCCACGGAAGCCGCCCTTGGGGCCGAGAGCAGCGGATCGACCAGCTCGCGAATGTCGCTCATGGTGAGCGTCTTCTTCACCAGCTTGCCTTGAACGAAGAAGTTCGGCGTGCCGATGATGCCGAGCGTCCGTCCGCGATCCTTGACCCATTTCAGGCCGTCGATCATGGCCTGATTCTTAAGGCAGGAATCGAACTGGGCCTGGGTCATCCCCACCTGCTTGG
>JAFKKW010000345.1 GCA_017304275.1 Hyphomicrobiales bacterium
CGCAGGGCACCATGAACAACCTGACCTTCGGCAACGACCGTGTGCAGTATTACGAGACCATATGCTCCGGCGCCCCCGCCGGCTTCGACAGCGATGGGAGTGGGTTCGACGGCGCAGCCGCCGTGCACGTCCACATGACGAACACGCGCTTGACCGACCCTGAGGTTCTCGAGAGCCGCTATCCCGTCGTGCTCGAACGCTTCGCGATCCGCCGTGGCTCGGGCGGCAGGGGGCGCTGGACGAGCGGTGACGGCACGTTGCGCGTCATCCGCTTCCTGGAATCGATGCGCTGCGCGATTTTGTCGGGCTTCCGCAAGGTCCAGCCGTTCGGCCTTGCGGGCGGCGAGCCGGGTGAAACCGGCCGCAACGCCGTCATCCGTCGCGACGGCAGCGTCGAGGAGCTGCCGGGCGCCGCGAGTGCGACGCTTGAAGCGGGCGATGCCATCCTGATCTCGACCCCGACCGGCGGCGGTGTCGGTGCGAAAGATCGCGCGTAACCTACAGAAGGCCGCGCGCGACAAGCGTTTTGTAGATTCGCGCGCCGAAACGGATTTCGCCCGCTGTTGACCAATGATCTCCGTCCGACCAGTAGACGGAATTGCAATCGTAGAGATCCCTGGACTCGTCGAAGCCGACGGCGTCGATGCCGGAAACGTAGGTGATGTTCGAATCCGCAGACGCCCGGCTCTTGATGAAAGTGTCCAGTTGTCGGAACGTCGTCTCGATGTTGTCCTGCACGTCGAGAGGCGAGATCGCGCAGTCCATCGCCAGTCGTTTCATCCTGAGCGCGTTGAGATGTGGCTCGATTCGAGGCCCGATCCAGACGACGCGGGCGTACGGTCGCAGGCTGTCGAGGAACGCAATCACGCGGTCGATGAATGCTGCGTTCGGCTGATAGACGGGTACCGACCGAAGCTTGAAAATGTCGCGGTTGCCCGACACCCCGTGAGAACCCACGGCGAGATAGAACCCCGCTTGCGTGTAGATGACCTCTGAAACGGCTTCCCCGTGCTTCGATAGGAAGTCCCTGAAATCGTCGAATGGGCAGCTCCCTTTCTTCGGCGGCGAGTGCGGACGGCATCCGGCCCTGGCAACGCCGAAGACGAACGGCTGACCGGCGAGCGACTTCATGGCGTTGTACATATCGATGCCGTGTGAATCGCCGAGCACGATGAGCCCCTTGCCGTACTTGCGGAAGCATGTCTCGAAGCGTTCGACGAACTCTGAAGAAATGCGCGTATGCGCTTGCTGACAATCCTTCCGTTCGGGGGAGACGCCCGGAACGCGGTCTTCCAGGATCGAGAGCTGCCGTTGATCGAGCTTGGCTTTGTAAAGCTCGGTGAAGAAGCCGCTGTGGGTTCCGAACAAGCCGAATGCGAGGAAGAGGCCCATGCCTGTTCCGGAGAGCACGAAGACGTTGCGTCGGCCGATGCGCTGTTTGTCGCGGAAGGGCCGCTCGACAAAACGCCAGCTCAGATAGGCAATCCCGAGCGTGGCGATGATGAGCCCGGCGAACACGGCGATGCTGGGTTCCGCAATGCTCTCCTGTCGCGCGAATGCAAAGAGCGGCTGATGCCACAGATAGGCGCTGTAGCTGATGAGCCCCATCCCGACGAGCGGCGACGTTGCCAGAACGCGCCCGATCCAAGTGGCCGGGGAGGCGCACTGAATGACAAGCGCCGTGCCGGTCACCGGCGCCAGGGCATGAACGCCCGGGAAGGGCGTGTTGTCGTCAAAAAAGAAGATGCTGTAGAGCACCAGTCCGGCACCGCCGAGGCTGCCTGCTTGTGCCGCCGGAAGGGGAACTCGTAGACGGTGGCCGTGCGAGGCCACGAGCGCCCCTACCAGAAGCTCCCAGATGCGCGAGGGCGTGAGAAAGAACGCCGCATCGACGTTGGTCTCCACCTTGTATGCCGAGTAGGCGAGGCTGGCGGCGGCCGTGGCGAGGAGCACCGGAAAAATAAGCGCGCGCGATTTCCGCCAAATGAGAGCCAGCACGAGCGGGAACACGATGTAGTACTGCTCCTCGACGGCAAGGCTCCACGTGTGGAGCAGCGGCACGAGTTCGGCCGCCGTGTCGAAATAGCCGGTATTGTTGTAGAAATAGACGTTCGACAGGAACAGTATGACGTGCGTGACGCTTTCTGAGAAATCCGCGAGCTCCCTGGGTAGCAGAAAGAAGGGCGCGATCATCACCGTGACGGCCAGCACGCAGAACAGTGCGGGGAGAATGCGCCGCGCTCGCCGCTCGTAGAACCCCAAGAGAGAAAAGCGATCGGACTCTAAATCGGCCAGCAGGATGGACGTGATCAGATATCCGCTGATCACGAAGAAGACGTCGACGCCAACGAAACCACCGCCGAAGAACGGGAACCGCGCGTGAAAGAAGATCACCGCGAGCACGGCGATGGCGCGAAGACCGTCGATCTCGCGCCTGTAGGAGAGTTGCATTCCGGTCTCTTGTGTTCTGCGGGTTCCGCCAAGGGACCGGCTTCGCGCGACAGGCTGCATGGCCGCAAGGACCTCTCGCTCCGGTCTCCCGGATGGTCAGCCGCACAAGTCGGTTGAATCGCCCCCGGCTGAACTTTAACCACGCCCGCGCGCTTGCGCCATGGGTCTCGCACCAGCATCCCGTCTGGATTGTATTCCCACGCGTCGCACGCAGGGATTTGTTTAGCGAAAGCGAGGATCGCAGCGCTGACGTCGCCCAAGCCCGGCGATCCTAGTCCGTAATGGACGGAGAAGTCGTGGCCCCGCCTCGAACGATCCACATGTGGATGGTGCGGCCATCGATCTGCGCCGTAGCGTCCGGCTTCCACTCTCCCATGCTCCACCCATACGACAGGATGCGCGTGCCGGGCTTGAGCGCCATCAGGCGCGGCCTGAGCTTCATGTTGACGGAGCCGAGCAGGAACAGGGTGATGACGGTCGCTTCGCTGAGATCGGTATCGAAAAGATCCTGCTCCCGGAATGTCACCTTGTCCGACACGTTTTCCCGCACGGCGGCTGCACGTGCCTGTTCATTGAGCGCCGGATCGAGATCGACGCCGAGCGCGCGAATGCCATGGCGCTTTGCGGCCGTGATCGGGATGCGTCCGTCTCCGGACCCGAGGTCGATCAGGAAATCGCCGCTCTTGATGCCCGCCATCTCGAGCATCTTCTCGACCGCCGGTTGTGGCGTCGGAAAGTAAGGGACATCGTGATCCTGCCCCAGGGCGCCGCGCGCAATGGCGAGCGTCAGGAGGATCGCAAGGACAGGGCGGACAAGCCCGGAGCGCGGCATCCCGATAGTCCCGTTGCATGATTTCCGGTTGCTTCTTTGCGCCGGAGCTGCGGGCGCTCGCAACAGTTTCGCATCGGGAGGGACATATCCCCTTGAACTCCGCCCTCGGGAGGAGAATCATTTATGCTTATGCAACCGCGGCTGGCGGGTCGCGGCGGAACGGAATGTCATGGCGGCTGCGGTTATACGGCAGATGATGGTATGCGCGCTCGTGCTCGCCGCCAGCGCGGCGGGGGCTGAGGAAGCGCACGAGAATGTCTCGCCGGACGCCGACTTTACGGTCCGGGAGATCACCCAGCAGCTATTTGAGGCCAAACCAGGCGAGAGGGTGAACTTCGCGGGGCGCGATCTCACATACCTCGACCTCTCGGGGCTCGACTTCAAGCAGGCAAGGCTCGCCCGCACGGATCTGTACGGAGTTGATTTCACCGGCGCCGACCTCAAAGGGGCGGACATCTCGAACGCGCGCCTCGACCGCGCGGTGCTGATCCGCACCGATCTCTCCGGCGCGAACCTGCGTGGCGCGACGATCTTCCGCCCGACCATCTATTCCGACATGCAGAACAGCCACGCCGATGCGCCGGTCTTTGCGGGCGCAAACCTGACCGGCATCCGCGTACAGGCGGATCTGTCGGGCGCGGACTTCCGCGGCGCCGACCTGACATACGCGGACTTCAGCCCGCTGGAAGCCCGGCCCGGCCAGGGCACACTCGTTACCTTGGCCAAGAACGTCCTGAAGTCTTGCAATTTCTCGGGCGCAATCCTGCGCCATGCCGATTTCACGCGCAGCGTGCTCATGTTCTCGAGCATGGTCGGCGCCGATCTGACGGGTGCGGTGCTCGCGGAGGCGGATCTGTCGAAGGTCGATTTCGCGGGTGCCAATCTCACGGGCGCCGACGTCACCGGCGCGGATTTCGACGGCGCCAACCTGGCGGGCGTCAAGGGTTTCGACACCGTGAAGGGCCTGGATCAGGCCGTGAACCTCGACAAGGCGGTCCGCTGATCGCGCCTCAGGAAGCGACCGCCAACTCCGTTTCGTGCGCTGTGAGCAGCGGCATCCGGGCCGTGAATCGCGCTCCTCCGAGCGGGGAGGGGCCCACGCCGATATCGCCGCCCTGCGCGCGCAGGATCTGCCGCGCAATGACGAGCTCCACCCGCCACGCCGTGTTCGGAGAGGGCGGCGTGCTCATGTAGGTCTGCCATTCGAAGATGCGCTGCCGCTCGGACGGCGGAACGCCTGGGCCGTCGTCATCGACGTGAACGACCAGCGCGGACACACCGCAATCACATGAGATCGACACGCGCAGGCTGTTCGACACGGCGTTCTCGATCAGGATTTCCAGCGCGCGCAAAAGAGCCGGGCGGCTGGCGCGCGTGTACAGCGATCGGGGCGCAGCATTCAGATGCAATTGAGCGCTCTTCTGCCGGCGCGCCACCTCGCTGAGCAAGTCTCCAACGTCGATGGGTTCGGGTTCTCCGCTGGGTATCTGCCCCGCAAGCTTCAAGGTGTTGTCGAGCAGGCCGACAAGATCGTCCACCGTTCGGAACAGTCGGCTTTTGTCGGCAGCGGATGGCGCCGTGACGGCCTCAGGCGCACGTTGGCGCGTTCTGCGACGGGCGGCCGCGACGAGTTGGGATATGCGGGTCGCGGGCATGGTCTCGCCGGCAAGGAACATGAGGCCGGAAAGGCCGAGCAGGACATACGCCCCGACAATGAGGACGGTATGAGCCGCCCCGGTTCCGATCGTGACCTGCGCGAGAACGCTCGCGGCAATGAGCACGAGGATGCAGCCGGCGGCCCCGCAGCGCGCGAGCATCGAAAGTCTCCGTGAAGGGCAACATGCCGATCAAGGTCGGATCGTATCGGTCGCAAGATGATAAATCGTTACAGCACCATGCGATGACGGATCGATATTCCCGGAAAGTTTCATGTCGGTTAAATCGCGCGCAGGCTTCACGTACCCGCAAAAAAGCCGGCCCCCAAAGGGGCCGGCCCGCTAGGCGAAGATTTGATGGTCGTCAGCGCTGGGGAGACGACGCTTCCGGACCGCTGTCAGGCGACGGACCGGTTTCCGGTCCCCGGTTTTTCCGGTCGGCCATGAACTGATCGAATTCGGCGCGGTCCTTGGCGAGGCGAAGCCGCTCCAGGAACTCCCGAAACTCGCGCTGCTCATCCTCGAGCCGCGTCAGCGTTGCCTCGCGGTATTCGTCGAACGCCCGGTTGCCGGAGGGCGGGAAGCCGCCCCGCCATCTGTCGGCACCGCGCCGCTCCCACTTTTCCGCGAACCGCTGCTTCCAGCGGGCGCGATCACCGTAGCTGCTGCAACCCCATCCGTGTCCCATACGTCCACTCCAGAGAAGAAAAGCCAGGACGGCCAGTCCCAGCGGCCAGAAAAGAATGAAGCTGATCACCATGAGTCCGAGCCATGCCGGCCGGCCCATCTCGTCGAGCTTCAGAACCATGTCGCGCATGCCGTAACCCTCATGTGAATGTTTATCACATTAACATATGTGGGAGAAAGCGCGCGTACCGTCAAGAGGTCAACCGCGCTTTTTTGAGTACCAGGAAGGGCAGGCCGATCACACACGGGAAGGAATGTGACACGGACGTAGATTTACCGACGTAGTTAGCCTCGGTCGCGTGCTAACGTGCTCTGAAATCATAGTTGGGGGCCGCCGGATGCTCAGCAAGACCCTGTTGCTCACGCGTGCTGCGGTGGGATTGCTGGTCTGCGCCGTCGCATGCCTCATCGATCAGGAATGCGCCCTGGCGGCGGGTCTCATCGAGGAGCTTCGGGTCGGTGTGCTTGCCCATGACGTCCCCGACCTGTGGAGCGGCTTCAACGCCGAGCCCGGCTCGGTCGCGTTGAACGTCGAGGCGCTGCTGTCGCCGTCCATCGCGATTCTGGGCGGAAACATCCGCCCCGCGATCGGCGGTTCGGTCGCGACAGACGGGGGAACGAGCAACGCCTATCTGGACGCGCGCTGGCAGTATGAAACGCCGTCCGGCATTTTTTTCGCATTGGGTTTGGGCGCAACGATCCACGACGGCCAGCTCGAGCTGAAGGACCTGGATCGTAAGGCGCTGGGCTCTCGCGTGCTGTTCCATATTCCAGCGGAGATCGGCTATCGCTTGGACGATCACAACAGTCTGTCCGTCTACTTCGAGCACATGTCGAACGCCAATATCGCTGACCCCAACGAAGGTCTCGATCGCATCGGCGTAAGGTACGGCTATCGGTTCTGACGTTGATCTCGCAAAACGCGCATCCGACGTTCGCCGCACCGAGCCAACGGCGGACGCGTCCATTGCCGCCGATCTGTTCCGGCAGGAACTGCACCACATCTCTCCGTGTCCCACACTCCGCTGAACCGGAAATGGGATAAGGGGAGCCGCGGCTCCCAGGCTAAAGGGAGCGGATCATGCTGCGATCGGCGTGTCGGGTAGCTCTGTTCATGGGAGCGGTGGCGGGCGCGGGTCTTTTCGCAACGCCGAGTCTTGCCGGAATGACGCAGGATATCTCCGACTGCAACGCGGCCGATCGCAAGACGAGTGTTTCCGCCTGCACGCGCGTCATGAACAGCGGGCGTCTGTGGGACAACCAATTCTACATCGGCTACTACAATCGCGCCTGGTCCCACTTCAACGCCGGCGACTTTGACAAGGCCCTGGCCGATTTCGACAAGTCCATCGCGCAGAAGCCAAGTTTCGCCGACGCGTACCTGAGCCGCGCCGAGGTCCAGCAGGAACGTGGCGCGCTGGATCAATCGCTGGCCGATCTCGATGTCTACCTCGAAAAGAAAGGCGAGACCGCCGAAGCCTACCTCAAACGCGCCCGGGTGTTCCGCCGCCGCGGCGATCTCAATCGCGCCTTCTCGGAGCTTCAGCATGCCGCGGACCTTGACCCCGGCGATATCGAGATTACGGCAACGCGCGCTCTTGTGCTGTCTGACCTCGGCGAGCAGGGGCCCGCCCGTCGCGACGTCGACAAAGCCTTGGACGCAAAACCGGGTGATGCAGGTGCACTCTACGCGCGGGCCACGATCGCCTTTCGCGAGGGGAAGCTCGCGGACGCCGAAGCCGACATCGACCGGGCGCTCGCCGCCACGGATAAATTTTCCGCCGCGCACACCCTGAAGGGCGAGCTCCACGAGCGCGGCGGAGAAACGGAGGCGGCCGTCGCGAGCTACAGGCGCGCGCTCGCGCTCAGTCCGAGATCTCTGGACGGTCGCGCGGCGCACGAGAAGGCCCAGTCGCGCCTTTCGGCTCTCGACCGATCTCCGACCCCGGCATCTCCAGAGGTCGCGGCGGCCGCATCGCCGTCGCCGCCCGCGAGCAACAAAAAAGAGAAGTTCCACGACTGCCGCCGCTTCATTCCTGCGGCACAGGCCACGATGGCCGTCGATTGTCCGAAGTAGCGCCTGTCCGTCAGGCCGCCTCGATGCCCGAGTCGGTCGCGTGTGTCTTCTTGCCGGCGACAAGTTCGACCATGCGCAGTGCGGAGAGCGGCGGAGAAAGCAGATAGCCTTGCAGATGATCGCATCCGATGCCGATCAGGAAGTCCTGCTGCTCGCGCGTCTCGACGCCTTCAGCGACGACCGTCACGCCGACCGCATGCGCCATCGTCACGATGGCTTGCACGATGGAGCCGGACTGCGCCGACTTTCCGACATGCCTTACGAAGGATCGGTCGATCTTGATACGGTCGACCTCGAGCCGCATGAGATAGCTGAGTGACGAATAGCCGGTGCCGAAATCGTCGAGCGACACCCGGACCCCGGCCGCCCGCAAAGCCTTGAGATTACGAGCTGAGGCATCCGAGCCGCCGAGCAGCGTGCTCTCGGTGATCTCGATTTCGAGCCGCTGCGGGGGCATTCCCATTTCGTTTAGGACGTCCAGCACACGCTCGGCGAAGTCGCCTTTGCGAAGCTGGATCGCCGACACGTTGATTGAGATGGTGTCCACGTCCCACGCGCCGGCCGCCGCACAGGCGCCGCGCAGGACGAGGTCGCCGAGCTGATCGATAAGGCCGCACTCTTCCGCCAGTCCGATGAACGTGTACGGCGAGACTGGGCCGGTACGCGGATGGTTCCAGCGCAGCAGCGCCTCGACCCCGGAGAGCTCCAACTGCGCCGCCGCGTAAAGCGGTTGGAACACCACCTCGATCTCGTTGCCCGAGTCCAGGGCGCGGCGCAGCTCGACCTCGAGATCCCGGCGCTGTTGCACCGTCTGGCTCATATCCTCCGTGAAGAATTCGAAATGCAGCCCGCCGTTTTTTTTCGCCTGATAGAGGGCAATATCCGCTTTGCGGGCCAGCTCGCTCCGGTCGAGCCCGGCCGCCGGCGCGATCGCGATGCCGATGCTGACGCCGACAACGGCCTGGCCGCCGAGCACGTCGAACGGACGCGAGATGACGGAAAGGATACCGCCGCACAAGCTCTCGACCTCCATGCGGTCTTTGACTTCGCGCATGACGATGGCGAATTCGTCGCCGCCCATGCGGGCGAGAACATCCCCGGGCTTGAGGATGGACTGGAGACGCGCGGTGATTTCGCAAATGAGCGCGTCGCCCGCCGCATGGCCGAGCGTGTCGTTGACCTGCTTGAAGCGGTCGAGATCGAGAAACATGAGTGCCAGTTGCGACCGGCCGCTACTGACCTCCGCAAGGGCATCTTCGAGCCGGTCGTTGAAGTAGGCCCTGTTCGGGAGGCTGGTGAGCGTATCGTGAAACGCCAGATGCGTCGCCTCACTCTCGCTGACGACGACTTCGGTATAGGTCCTGCGCAGGCGTCGAATAAGCAGCGTGATGACCATCCCGATCCCAAGCAGACCCGCGGCGAGCACGGGCAGAATCTCGCGTAGAATGTCCGTGCCGGGCAGTTGCGGCGTCCACGCGAAGCTTCCGATGGCCTCGCCGGATTTTGTCTTGAGAGGATAGGATTGCTCGCGCGATGTGATATCGCCCGCGCGTGAGAAGCGAACGCCGTCTAGAAGGCGGGAGCGCGCGAGATCTCTCACGAAGCTGCTGTCGAGGAAGCGTACGCTGGCGATCAGAAATTCCGTTCCTCGCGCCTGCGCGATCTCCTTCGAATGTGGAACGAGCGGCATCACGCTGACCACCGCCGGCCGCCCATCTAGAATTGCGATGTCCTCGGCGCGCGGAACGCGGCTTTTGCCCGCCTCGTAGAGATCGAGAGCCCCTGCTGCAATGTCTTGGCGCAACTGCGCGGCGAGCGTCGCGATGGCCGCATCCGGAGCCTGAGCGGGGTCGCGCACCTGCGCGCCGCCCGCCATCGCGTAGCGAACGTGGTTGTTCGCGTCGAGGATATTGACCTGGTCATGCTTGAAGTAATCGTACATCCAGACGCCGAGATTGACGTTGACCCACGTCTCGTTGAACGCGTTTCGCGTGTTGATCACGGCTTCGTCCCAGAAGGCGACGCTCTCCTGATCGTAAGGGATTTTCGCGGCGCTCTCTTTGAGAGCAGTCGCCACGGTTTGCGCGAGCCGTTGTTCCGTGGCCCAATCGGCTTTGTTGGCCGACCAATAGACCGCTCCCACGACCAGCAGGGTGGCCGAGATGAACGTCAGCACGCAGGCGATGGCAAGTGCGCGCAGCGGCGTCGCACGCGCGCCAATGGTATGCGCGGCGGAGCTCGTGGCTTGGGGCGGGCGCAGGAGCAAAGGGATGTGTCCGGGAGCTACAACATTAGCACCCAGCTTCTTTGAGAAATCTTAAAAAAACGACGCAAGAACTGGATAAACAAAGAATAAAATCTGCCTCAGAACGGGCGTGACTGCTGCGTCATCCGATGCACGCGTGCCCTTGCGCCGGCCCTCAAGACGCGGGAAAAAGGCCCGTCGATCAAGGAGTGAGACGATGCTGAGCCGCGACAGTTTTCCGTTCCGACGTGCACGTGTGCCCCTCGCCACAGTGAGCCTCGCCGTGCTTCTGGGCTGCGCCGCCCTTCTGCAGCCGCTCTGGGCGCGCCAGCCGGACATGGCGGAGCTGTGGAACGGCGCCGAGATTGCCTGGCGCGAGGTCGGCCCGGGAATCCGGGAAGCGGGCCGCACCGGCAAGCCGGTCGTCATGCTGTTTCACGCGTCCTGGTGCAGCTCCTGCAAGCGCTACCGCGCGGTCTGGAAGGATCCCGGCGTCGTCGCCGCGGCGAAGCGCTTCGTCATGATCCTCGTGGACGTCGACAAGGATCCGGATGCGAACGGCGCTTTTTCGCCGGACGGCACCTACGTTCCGCGCACGATTTTCTACACGGCAGAAGGCGATGTGATGAAGGACGTCGTGGGCAAGGATCGCGAGTATCCGCACACGATCGACCTCGACGATCCGACCGAGCTGCGCACGCTGATGCTCAAGGCCGCGGGTGAGGGATCGCCGCCGCCCCCAATGGACCCGGACCGGCGCGCCGAGAATTGAGACGCGGGGCACGACGCTGACCGGGCCGGATCGGGGAGGCGGTATGAACTTCAGCGAGAAGATCTTCCTCTACTGCGAGCGCGGCCAAGATCCCGCGTTCTGGGCCGAGCCCTTCAATGCGGTGACCAATGCGGCGTTCATAGTTGCCGCTCTGGCCGCCGCGAGGGACTATGCCGCGATCCCCGCAGACCGCCGCACCCCGGCCACCGCGCTGTTGATCGCATTGACGTTCGTGATCGGCATCGGCAGCTTTCTGTTCCACACCTATGCCACGCGATGGGCGTCCCTGGCCGACACCATACCGATCGCGATTTTCATGGTGGCATATTTCGCATTCGTCCTCCGCCGCTTCATGGGGCTCAATTGGCTTTTCGTTCTGCTCGGCCTGGCGGCGTTCTATGGCGCGATCCGCTATGCGGCGACGATCCAGTGCAGCTACGGCGAATTGTTGCCGATCACGGCCCGGTCGGGCGCGCGTTGTCTGAATGGCACGGTCGCCTATGCCCCGGCGTTTATCGCGCTCCTCGGCTCGGCGATCGTGCTCGCATTCCATCCGGCCGGCCGCTGGATCGCCCTGGCATCGGTCGTCTTTCTGGCCTCGATGACCTTCCGCACCCTCGATCTCGAGCTCTGCGAGTTGAGCCGTATCGGGGGCCATCTGCGGGGCAGCCACTTCATGTGGCACGTCCTGAACGGGCTGACGCTCTACATCCTGC
>JAFKKW010000221.1 GCA_017304275.1 Hyphomicrobiales bacterium
GAAAGAAGGCGCAACCACTGCACCTCTCCCCGGTGGGGAGAGGTCGACGCGAGGTCCGTAGGACCGCGCGGCGGGTGAGGGGGCGCTGCACGGCTTCAATCGGAAACATCGCGGCCGAGCGGAAGCGCGGCGCGCCAGAGGGCGCATTTCTCGGCGAAGCTGCGGGCCGCGTGCGCGGGGCTTGTTGACGGCAGCGTCGTGACGATCGCGTGCTCCGGGCAGTGCCGCGCCGCGTGCTTCTTGAAGCTTGCAGCCGCTTTGCCGCCGTTGAGGCCGATGTGGGCGATGTGCGGATGCGTGGCGAAGAACGTCGCGAAGTCGTTCGGCACTTCGTCGCGGATGTCCGAGTCCAGGCTGCCGGGCCGGATGCACGAGCGCAGCACGTCCCACACGGCGATGCCGTTAGCCTGGAGGATGCGCGTCCGCTCGCCGTAAGGCTTGTCAGGTCCGGCGCCGACCAGCTCGCCCATGATGCGCCAGAACGCGTTATGCGGGTGAGCGTAGTATTGCTTCGCCTTGAGCGAGGCGTCACCCGGCATGCTGCCCAGGATCAGGATGCGTGCGTCGGGCGATGCGATGGGCGCGAAACTGCGAACGATCGGGGTGTCCATGCCACTCTCTGTTTGCCCAGCAACCTTCATAAGACGTTCGCCGAAAGGCAAAGTTTTAATCAGCCCGCTCCCTTTGTCTTGAGCCCGGCGGCGGCTGCGGTAGCGTCGCAGACACCGCATTCCCAATCCTAGCGGAGGTCCAGATGGGTGACACGGCGCATTCCTTCGTCTCAAGCGTTCTGATCGGCGCCCTGCTCGCGCTCGCCGCTCAGCCTGCGCTGGCCTGCACGCGCGTGCTCTGGAACGACAACAAGCTTGCCGTCGTCACCGGCCGCAGCATGGACTGGCCGGAGAGCACGGAGCCCAAGCTCGTCGTCTTCCCGCGCGGGCTCGAACGCCATGGCGGCAAGGTCGGCCCCGCCGTCGTGGTCGCCGACAACGCGGCGATGTGGACCTCGAAATACGGCAGCATGGTCGTGACCGTCTACGACATCGGCGCGGTCGACGGGTTCAACGAGCGTGGGCTCGGCGCGCACCTGCTCTTTCTGACGGCGACCGACTTCGGGCCGCGCGATGCCAGCAAGCCGGGCATTGCCGTCAACCTGTGGGCGCAATACCTGCTCGACAACGCGGCGACGGTGACGGAGGCGCTGGCGCTGCTCGACGACGTGCAGATCGTCATGGCGGAAGCGCGCGGGCGCAAGGGAACGGTGCACCTGGCGCTCGAGGATGCGAGCGGCGACTCGGCAATCATCGAGTATGTCGCGGGCAAGCGCGTCGTGCATCACGGCCGTGACTATCGCATCATGACCAACGATCCGACCTACGACGAGCAGCTCGCACTGCTCAAGGCGCAGGACTTCTCCAAGCCGAGCAGCGACATGCCGTTGCCCGGCAACGTCAACGCCAGGGATCGCTTTCAGCGCGCCGCCTACTATTCGGCGCTGCTGCCGGAGCCCGCGTCCGAGCGGCAAGCCGTCGCCAGCGTTCTCGCCATCATGCGCAATGTCTCGGTGCCGTTCGGTGCGCCCTACAAAGGGTTCGGCATCTACAATACCGAGTACCGGACGGCGATGGACCTCACCCACAGGCGCTATTTCTTCGAGCTGACCACGAGCCCGAACGTGATCTGGGCCGATCTCGACAAATTCGATCTCGCCGCGGGCGCGCCGGTGATGCTGCTCAACCCGGACGACATCAATCTGTCCGGCGATGTCAGCGACAAGCTCCAGCAATCCGAGCGGCTGTTCTGATTGGGAACCGTGCAGGGCCC
>JAFKKW010000222.1 GCA_017304275.1 Hyphomicrobiales bacterium
GCCGCGGCCTGTCCGTCGGCGGCGGTCGCCTCGCGCCGGAAAGCGACGATCAACAGGCCGCCTTCGGCGTCGCGGCGGGCGAAGAAGCGCAGCGGCACCGGGGCGCCCTTATCGATCGAGACGTCGAAGTCGACGCCCTGGCCGGTGGTGTAGAACGCCGCGGCAGCGTTGGCGATCAGCTCGGCGCCTTCGGCCGTGACGATGTCCGTCAACTTGAGGGCACGATGCGACAGGCCTTGCGGCTCGAGCCCGAGCCAGCGCAGCAGCGTGGCGTTCAGACGACGCACGGTGCCGCGGCTATCGACCTCCATGAGGCCGGCCGGCAGGCTGTCCATGCGCTCGAGCGTTGCCTCGAGCGTGGCCACGGCGCTGACTTGGCGGGCGCGCTCGGCCGTGACGTCGGTCACGGTCCAAAGCGACATGGGGCCCAGCTCGCGGTCGTGGCCGGGCACGACGCACGGCCGTTGAGCGACGCGGAACAGTTGCGGCGGGCGGCCCTCGCCCCGGATCTCGATCTCCTCGCGCCAAGGCTCGCGGCGCGAGGCTGCGCGCTCGAGGCGGAAGTAGGCAGCGGCGGCACGCGGGTCGCTCGCGAACAGGCTTTCAAGTGCCTTGACCTCGCCCGCCGCGGTGACGCCCACCATGTCGGCGAGCGCGCGGTTCGCATAAAGGGGACGGCCGTCGCGACGCGTGACGAGCAGGCCGTCGTCAAGGCTGTTGGCAAAGGCGCGGACAAGGTCCTCGTCGCGGACGCGCTCACCGATGCGCAAGTGCCCGGCCATGTAGCCGAACACCGCGAACAAGCCGAGCATGGCGAGAACGGCGAGGAGCGTGAGCAGCAGCGGCTCGCGTGCCGGCGAGGCGACCAGCGCAAGTACCAGCGCGCCGGCGGCCAGGGACGCGGCGATGATCGGGATGACACCGGGCTCGTGGACGCCACCAGAAAGAGTTTGGGCGTGCGCCATGCCGGATCGGGGCGGGCGAGGCTCGCTATCGCTCATGAAGGCGAAAGCTATCTGATTCTCCGAAGGAGACGCCTCGGATGCCTGCATGGGACCTCTGATACTCATACGCTTACGCAACGCCCGTGTGGTGGTTCGGCGCAGACCCGGTACCGGTGGTGCACCGCACCTGCGCCATGGCGTCCACAGTTCGATCAATAGGGTTAAATTGGCGTGAATTCCGCGCTATAGGGGCTCTAGGCAGCGGATGGAGGACGCGGGGGGCACCCCTGCGTGCGCGATTACATGTGGGACATGCTCTACTATCTCGCGATCGTGCTCGCTCTTGCAGTGGCCATGATCGGCGGGGCTTATGCGGTGCGCACGTACCTCGGCGGAACGCCGTCGTTCCAGGCCGTCAGCACGCTGTTCGGGGGATCCAAGCCCTTGCGGCGGCTTTCCGTTTCGGAGCAGTTCAATCTCGATAACCGACGCCGCCTCATTCTTGTCCGACGCGACAACGTGGAGCATCTGATCATGACCGGCGGTCCGGTCGACGTCGTGATCGAGACCGGGATCGGGGCGCCGCCTCATGCCGGCGCGGGACATCACGATGAGCCAAGTCAGATGGTTGCCGCGCGCGTCGATCCGACACTTGCATGATCCAACCGGCGCCCGCGGAGCTTGATGTGCTTTCTCCGCCTGCCGCCGCGAAGCTTCCGGGGAGGCTGATCATTTCAGCACGGGCTCACCTTCGCATCACGGCGCTTCTTGCGGCGCTGCTTCTGGCCGCGCCGCAGCTTGCGCCGTCCGCGGTGGCGCAGGGGCAAACCGCGCCGCAAAAACAGACGCCAGCACCCGCGCAACCGCCGCCCGCCGCAC
>JAFKKW010000346.1 GCA_017304275.1 Hyphomicrobiales bacterium
GGCGGCGTCTTTTCGCCGTTCGGCGACATCACTTCGCTGATGGTGTGGCAGAAGGGCAAGCTGCAGTTCCTAGAGTTCTTCAATCTCTTCCTCCCGTCGCTGGTGAACTTCCTCGTGCCGGCCGTTTTCATGCACTTCCGAGTGCCGAGGGGAATGCCGGATTCGATGAGCGAGATCAGGAGATTCAAGCCCGGCGGAGCCGTTGTGATCTGGCTGTTCGCAGCCACCCTTGCGACCGCCGTCTCGTTCAAGAGCTTCTTCAACCTGCCGCCGGCGCTCGGCATGATGCTGGGTCTCGGCTACCTGCAGATGTACAGCTACCTCCTCCAGCACATCGCGCGCCGCCGCGCCGACGAAAGCATTGCCTTCGATTCCTTTCGCGAGATGCGGCGCGTGGAATGGGACACGCTGCTGTTCTTCTTCGGCATCATCTTCGCCGTGGCAGGCATCGGCGTTGCCGGCTATCTCGCGCAACTTTCGAACTATCTCTACGTCGACCTGGGAGCGACCTACGCCAACATCACGATCGGCGTGCTGGGCGCCGCATTCGACAATATTCCGCTGATGTTCGCCGTGCTGACCATGAACCCCGAGATGTCGAGCGGGCAGTGGATGCTCGTCACCCTGAGCACGGGCATCGGCGGCAGCCTGGTGTCCATCGGCTCGGCGGCCGGCGTGGTGCTGATGGGGCTGGTGCGCAACCACTACACGTTCATGAACCACCTGCGATGGGCGTGGGCCATCGCCCTGGGCTATGTGGCGAGCATCCTGACCCATCTCTGGGTCAACGCCGCACTGATGTAGGCGTGGGAAACTCCCCGGCAAAAACATCCGGGACAGCGCGGCAGTGGTCCATGCCCACAACTGAGCTCGGGCCGACGGACCATAGGTAGATCTTCCTATAATACGCGCGTGTCAGAATAGGCGGATTGCGCTAGAACCGACCGGTGGCGCATGCGAGGGAGACGCACGGGTTGGCGACGGCATAATGGTCGATGTGCTTCGCACGTCTGCGAGGAGGACGGCGGCGGCGCACGGTTTGCGGGCCGTGCCCCTGCACCGGTACGCGCTGGTCGGCGCCCTGTTTACGGCCGCATACCTCGGCCTGGAATGGCTCACCCGCGTTCATGAACTCGAAGCGCTCGGAATAACGCTGTGGAACCCGGTCAAGGCGCTGAGCCTCGGGCTCCTGCTCATCGAAGGGCTCGTCTACACCCCGATCCTGTTCCTTGCCGCGCTGCTGGCCGAGCTGCTGATCTACGGCGCGGCGAAGACGGCCGCCTCGATGATGGCGACCAGCGCCGTTGTCGCATTTGGCTATGCCGCGCTTGCCGCTGTCCTGAGGCGCGGCTTCGGCTTTGCGCTCCACCGCCCCGACTTGCGCAACGTGGTGGCGCTGCTCCTGACGGTTCCGGCAGGCGCGTTCGCCATTGCGTGCATCTATTGCGGCCTGCTGGTGCTGTTCGGCGATCTTTCGGGCAGCCAGTACTGGGAGGCGGTTCCGCACCTTTGGGTTGGCGACACCGTCGGCATCGTCATCGTGCTGCCGGTTGCCATGGCGGCAACGGGGCCGCTGCAGCGTCTTCTGGAGACGCGGCCCGCGCTGTTGCTGCTCGACACGGCCCTGTTCCTGGCCGGCGTGACGATGGCGTTGTGGCTGATCTTCGGCTTCGCGCGGGCGAACGAGTTCCATTTCTTCTATCTCCTGTTCCTCCCCATCAGTTGGATCGCGATGCGAACCGGATTTGCCGGCGCCGCCGTAGGCTTGTGCTTCACCCATCTCATGCTGGTCGCCTTGATCGGCTGGGGCGGTTACCCGGCCACGACGTTCATGGCCTATCAGCTTCTGGTGCTTGCGCTCGCCGTCACCGGGCTGCTGCTCGGCGCGGTCGTGGACGAGCGCCGCCGGTCGGACCAAATGCTGCGCAGCCAGCACGCGGCGGTCGCCCGCATGGCGCGCCATGCAACGGCCGGCGCCATGGGCGTGACGCTGGCCCACCAGATCAGCCAACCCCTGTCGAACGTCGCCGTATACCTTCACGTCGGCCGCCAGCTTCTGGCCGCGAAGCCCGCCGATATCCAGCCTGTCGCCGATGCGCTGGACAAGGCATCGGGTCAGCTCGGGCGCGCCAAGGAGGTCCTCGAACGTCTGAGGGATTTCGTGTCCCGTGGCACACTGAGGCCGGCACCTACCGATCTCGGCGCGCTGCTGCGCAAGGTGGTCGCGCTTGCGGAGGACGATGCGCGCGCCCACGGCGTTTCCGTGCGGCTTGAGGCCGTCCCCGTACCGTCGGTGACGGTGGATGCGCTGCAGATCGAGCAGACGCTCATCAACCTGGTCAACAACGCCATCGACGCGGCCGCGGAGGCAGCTCACCCGCCGGGCAGCGTAACGGTCCGGCTGGGAAGGTCGGACGGGCACGTGTGGATCGCGATCGAGGACGATGGCCCCGGCGTCTCGGCCGAAATCTCCGAGCACATCTTCGAGCCGTTCGTGACTACTAAGCCCCGGGGCATGGGCCTCGGTCTGGCGCTGTCGCGGGAGCTCATCCGGGCGCATGGCGGAAGCATCGACTGGCAGCGCATCGAGCAGGGCGGAACGCGGTTCACCGTGGAGCTTCCCTGCGATCCGGAGTCCACCCATGCTGCATAGGCGGATCGTTCATGTCATCGATGACGAGGCCGATGTCTGCGAGGCCCTGAAGGTGCTCCTGCACACCGCGGGGCTCGAGGCGCGGACCTACCCATCCGCCGAGGAGTTCCTGTCGGAGGTGCGCATCGCCAAACCGATGTGCCTGCTCGTGGACGTGAGGCTGCCGGGCATGAACGGGCTCGACCTCGTACGCCAGCTCCACGAGGGTCCGGTAAAGCCCGTCGTGGTGATGATGACGGGCCATGGCGACATCCCCATGGCCGTCAAGGCGATGCGCGCGGGCGCCCTGCACTTCCTCGAGAAGCCGTTCGATCCAGGCGAGCTTCTGGAGACCCTGGAGGAGGCGCTGCAACGCGTCAGCATGTTGGCAGCGGAGGAGGCGACGGCTGCCGCGATCGAGGCCCGCTTCCGGTTGCTGACGCGGCGCGAGCAGGAGGTCATGGCGCTGCTGGCGGAAGGAATGCCGACCAAGCTCCTCGCCACCCGGTTGGGCATCAGCACGCGCACAGCAGAGCATCATCGCGCCGCAGTACTGAAGAAAATGGGCGCGCGGACCGTCTCGCATCTCATGCGGATGAGCATGAGCCTCCGTCAGGAGACTGCCCATCGCTGACGTTCACGTCGAAGGCTGGCGGCTCAGCGAGCAGCGGCCATCGATTGGCGGAACCTCAGGAGCGCATAGCCGAGCAGCGCCGCGCCGATCCCGCCGATCGCGACCAGTTGCGGCCAAACGATGCTGAGGCCCGCTCCGCGCATCAGAACCGCCTGGGCGAAAGCCGTATAGTGCGTCGACGGAGCGGCCTGCATGAACGTGCGCAGCGCCTGCGGCATCGCCTCGAGCGGCGTGACGCCGCCGGACAGCATGTTCATGACGACGAAGAACGGAATGGCGAGCAGTCCGAACTGGGGCATCGAGCGCGCGATGGTCGCGAGCGTGATGCCGAGGCTCGTCATCGCAAACAGGAAAAGCGCCGTTCCGAGCGCGAACAGCAAATAGGAGCCCGCGATCGCAACGCCGAGCAAGCCCTGCACGACGACCAGCAGCGAGACCAGCACCGCGGCGAGAATCACGGCCCCGTTCGCCCACACCTTGGCCATCATGATCTCGATCGGCGTGACGGGCATGACGAGCAGGTGCTCGATGGTGCCGTGCTCGCGCTCGCGGATCACGGCCGCCCCCGCCAGGATCATCGACAGCATGGTGACGTTGTTGATGATCTGCATGATGGCCGTGAACCAGCTCGACTCGAGGTTCGGATTGAAGCGCGCACGTATTTGCAGTTGGACCGGGCTTTCCGGGTTTTCGGTTTTGAGAAACCGTCCGAGCTCCGCCGCGATGATGCTTTGAATGTAAGCGGTGCCGTTGCCCGCGAGCGTCATGGACGTCGCATCGACGCTGATCTGCAGCGTG
The DNA here is from genome assembly GCA_017304275.1 of Hyphomicrobiales bacterium. Taxonomy (GTDB): domain Bacteria; phylum Pseudomonadota; class Alphaproteobacteria; order Rhizobiales; family Hyphomicrobiaceae; genus Hyphomicrobium_C. The sequence continues at coordinate 4,065 of JAFKKW010000346.1, forward strand.
GGTCTACGTCCCGCGAGGAGATCGGCTTCGAAATCCGGCGGGATATCGATGACGAACGAGTGCGTGCCGCTGTCGAGTGCCGCATCGATCTCGGCCGGCGTCAGGGGCTCCGGCGCCTTGAAGTAAGGCTTGAGCAGGGCCGCCGCAAATGTCCGCGACAGGTTCGATTGATCCTCGTCGACGATCCCGACCGACGCGTTGCTGACCTCCGTCTTGACACCGTGCGCCACCGTGTAGATCGCGACGGTGAACGTATAGAGGATCAGGAACACCATGACGGGGTCGTTGCGGAGGCTGTGGAGCTCCTTGATCCCAAGCCGGAAAATATTCTCGAGGGATCGCATCTGTCACCGCTCCTGTCGTTTCAACAGAAGCGACGCGACACCCCAAAACGCAAAACAGAACAGGATCAGCACCAGATGATTGCCGTAAAGCGCCGCAAAATCCTGCCCCTTGTTGAACACGCCGGTGCTGATGCGCTGGAAATAGAGCGCCGGGAAAAGCGCGCCGATCACGCGCGCGCCACCTTCGAGCGTCGAGACTGGATACATCATGCCCGAGAAGTTGACGGTCGGGACCGTGACGATGATCGCCGAGCCGAAGATGGCGGCGATCTGCGAGTTGACGAAGCTCGAGACCACGAGCCCGAACGCCGTCGCCGCGCAGCAATAGATCGCCGCCCCAAGCGCGAGCGCGAGGAAGCTGCCGCGGATCGGGACGCCGAACCCGAACGTGATCAGAAGCACGAGCGTCGTGAAGCTGACGAGACCGAGGGCGACGTAAGGCAGTTGCTTGCCGAGTAGGAACGCAAGCTTCGATACGGGCGCAGCGTAGAGATTGGTGATCGAGCCCAGCTCCTTCTCGCGCACGATGCCGAGCGCGGTGAGCATGGTCGAGAACATGATGAGCAGCATCATCAGCACGCCGGGCGAAATCGCCTCGATGCTGAGAAACGCCTGATTGTAGCGGAAGCGCGTCTCGATGTTGACCGGTGACGCGATCGCGGCCTCGAGTCCCCCCCGGCGGGCGAGGTCCTGGATGTAGGAGTTGAGCACGCCCTGCACATAGCCGCGCGTGGACTCGGCGCGGAAGGTATTGGCGCCGTCGAGCACGACGCCGACTTCGGGCGTCCGCCCGCGCAGGAGGTCGCGTCCGAAATCCGGTGGGATCATGAGCGCGACGCGAAGCTCGCCCGACTCGAGCCGCCGGTCGATCTCGCTGGGGCTCGAAAGCGGCGGGCGGGTCTCGAAGTACCGCGAGCCCGCAAAGGCCTCGAGAAAGGTCCGGCTCTCGGCGGACTGGTCGCCGTCGAGCGCGGCGTAGGGAACGTCCTCGATGTCGAACGAGATGCCGAACGCCATCGTGGCAGCGAGGATCAGGGGGCCGACCAGCGCGAACGCGATGCGGATCGGGTCGCGGACCAGCTCGAGCGCTTCGCGGCGCGCGAACGCCCACAGCTTGCCGAGCTCGCGGCGGTGCGACTGGTCCGCGGCGCGGTCTATCGCAAGCGGCGAAGGCGTGACAGGCGCGCCGCCGGACGCGGGACCTGCATCGGATGCGGAGGGCTCCTGAGCCTTTTCGAGAAGATCGATGAAGGCAACCTCGAGTGACGGCGCCCCCTCGCCCACGACGATCTCCGCCGGCGTGCCCATCGCAAGAATGCGCCCCGCATGCATCAGCGAGACGCGGTCGCAACGCTCCGCCTCGTTTACGAAGTGGGTAGACAGGAAGATGGTGACATTATCTTCGCGGGAAAGCCGGATGAGCTGCTCCCAGAACGTGTCGCGCGCGATCGGGTCGACGCCCGACGTCGGCTCGTCGAGGATCAGGACCTCGGGCCGATGCAACACGGCGGTTGCGAGCTGCAGCCGCTGGCGCACGCCGAGCGGTAATGCCTCCGGGTAGGCATCGGCGACGTTCGCGAGATCGAAGCGGGCGAGCACGGCCGCGATCCGCGCCCTGATCTGGTGCGGCGGGATGTGGAACAGCTCGGCGTGCAGCATGAGGTTCTGCCGAACGGTGAGCTCGGTGTAGAGCGAGAACGACTGCGACATGTAGCCGACGCGCTTGCGCGTCTCGATGTCGGCGGCGTTCGTCGGCTGGTCGAACAGGCGCGCGCTCCCCGAGGTCTGCTGCAGGAGACCCGTCAGGATCTTCATCGTCGTCGTCTTGCCGCAGCCGTTCGAGCCGAGAAATCCGAAGATCTCGCCGCGCGGGATGCGAACCGACACATCGTCGACGGCGACGAAATCGCCGAAGCGCATGGTCAGGTGCTCGGCTTCGATGGCCGCGTCCCCGTCGCCTGAATGACGCGGCGGCACGACGAGCGCCTTGCGCTGGCGTCGCCGCTCTTCGGGCAGCAGCGCGATGAACGCATCCTCAAGAGACCCTGCGCCGGTCCGTTCGATGAGATCCCGCGAGGAGCCCGTGGCCAGCACGCGCCCGTCATCCATGGCGATCAGGTGATCGAACTCCGCCGCTTCCTCCATGTAGGCGGTGGCGGTCGCGACGCTGATCGACGGATTGCGCGCGCGGATGCGCCCGATCAGCTCCCAGAACTGCCGGCGCGACAGCGGATCGACGCCCGTCGTCGGCTCGTCGAGGATCAAGAGGTCCGGGTCGTGGATGAGTGCGCAGCAGAGCGACAGCTTCTGCTTCATGCCGCCGGATAGCTTTCCCGCCGGGCGATCGAGGAACGGATCGAGCCCGGTGCTGCGCGTGAGATCGTCGATCCGCCAGCGCCGCTCGGCCTCGTCCTGTCCGAACAGACGGCCGAAAAAGTCGATGTTTTCCGCCACAGACAGCGTCGGATAGAGGTTGCGGCCGAGCCCCTGCGGCATGTAGGCGATGCGCGCGTAGGCTGTCTGACGATGCGCGCTAGACCCCATGTCGCCGCCGAGAGCCGTCACCGTCCCGCTCTGGATGCGCCGCACGCCTGCCACCAGCGCCAGCAGCGTCGACTTGCCGACTCCGTCCGGCCCGATGAGCCCTGTCATGCAGCCGGCCGGAATGTCGACTGAGACATCGGCCAGCGCCAGCCGCTCGCCATAGCGGTGCGTGACCCCGGCCAGGGCCGCGACGGGCGCCGTCACTGTGGAAGCTTGACGGCGAGGTGCGGCGGCCATTGGGCATCCTCGCTCAGCTTGACGTACGCGACGCCTGGCACGCCGGTTTTGACGACCGTCTCGTATTTCTCGAGCATTTCGGCGGGAAGCGAGAGTTTGACGCGGAACATGAGCTTCTCGCGCTCGATCTTCGTTTCCACGTACTTCGGCGTGAATTGCGCCTCCGACGCGACGAAGGTCACCGATGCGGGCACCACATACTGCGGCGCGGCGTCGAAGATCACGCGCGCGTCGCCGCCGATCCGGAGCCGCCCGGCCTCGCTGGTCGGAAAGAATACCGTCATGTAGACGTCGGTGAGATCGAGCACCGTCAGCACGCGCCCGCCCGCGGCCAGCACCTCGCCCGGAAGCGCGAGCCGGTATTCAACGCGGCCGTTGCGCGGCGATTTGAGCGCGCAGTCATCGATGTCGACGACGAGGCGGTTGATGCGCGCTGCCGCCGCTTCGATCGCGGCCTTCGCGACCGCGACCTCCGCGTTCGCCGAATTGACCGCCGCCTCCGCCGTCCGCTTCGCGGATTGCCGCTGATCGACGACCTCCTGCGATGTCACGCCCTTGCGCACCAGATCGAGCGAGCGGTCGAGCTGCAGCGAGGCGAGCGTCAGCTCGCTGTTACGCTGGGCGACGAGGGCGACGGCTTGCGCGAGCTGCTGCTCCGCCTGCACCTTGGAGGCCTCGGCCTCCTTGAGCTGCGCCTCCAGCTCGGCGGTGTCGAGCGCAGCGAGCACTTGCCCGGCCTTGACGAGATCCCCTTCCTTGACGAGCACCGTCTTGAGGCGTCCCGCGAATTTGCTCGCAATATCGACGCGCTCCGCTTCGATGCGCCCGTTCGTCTTGGCAAAGCCGTCCGGCGGATCGCTCGGGCCGCTGAAAATGATCCAGATCAGGGCCGCAACCGCCGCGACAGCGGCCGCCGCAAGAGCAAGGAGAACCCTCCGCGATGGCATGCCGTCTACTCCTGCAGCACGTAGGTGCCAGGCGCATCGGCAATTGCCGCGTAGCCGTTCGAGCCCGCCCCCATCGGCGGCGGCGCGACGGGCTCTCCCGAGCGGTCGCCGAGCCACGCTGCCAGCTCCGGCCACCAGGAGCCTTGGCGGGTCGGCGTGCGGCTGACCCACGTCTCGGGATCGACATAGTGCTCGATCGCAGGCTTGGTCGCGACCTGATAGCTGCGACCCTTGTGGCCGGGCTCGGAGACGATGCCGGCGTTGTGGCCGCCTGAGGTCAGCAGGAACGTGACATCGGTGTCGGTCAGAAGGTGGATTTTGAACGCGGAGCGCCAGGGCGCAACGTGGTCGCGCACCGTGCCCACCGAGAAGATGGGCGCGCGAATGTCGGTCAGCGCCACGTGCCGGCCGCCGGCCCGGAAACGTCCCTCGGCCAGATCGTTGTCGAGGAACAGCCGGCGCAGATACTCCGAATGCATCCGGTACGGCATGCGCGTGGCATCCGCGTTCCAGGCCATCAGATCGTTCATGGCCGCCCGCTCGCCCATGAGGTAGTCGTGCACCATGCGCGACCAGATGAGGTCGTTCGAGCGCAGGAGCTGGAACGCACCCGCCATCTGCCGGGTATCGAGAAAGCCCTGCTCCCACATCGTATCTTCGAGGAAGGAAAGCTGGCTCTCGTTGATGAACAGCATGAGCTCGCCGGCTTCGGTGAAGTCGGTCTGTGCCGCCAGCAGCGTCAGCGTCTCCAGCCGGTCGTCCCGATCGCGCGCCATGGCTGCGGCCGCGATCGAAAGCAGCGTGCCGCCGAGGCAATAACCCACCGCATGGACCTTGCGCGCGGGCACGATTGCCTCGATGGCATCGAGCGCCGCCATGATTCCGAGCGTACGGTAATCCTCCATGGTGAGGTCGCGATCCTCGGGCCCGGGATTCTTCCACGAGATCATGAAGACGGTGAAGCCCTGGTCCGTGAGATAGCGCACGAGCGAATTGTGCTGCGAAAGATCGAGGATGTAATACTTCATGATCCACGCCGGCACGATCAGGATCGGCTCGGGGCGCACCGTGCTTGTCGTCGGCGCGTACTGGATGAGCTCGATCAGCCGGTTGCGGTGGATCACCTTCCCCGGAGCGGTCGCAACGTTGCCGCCCACCTGGAACATTTCCGTCCCGACAGGCTTCGCGCCGGAGATCGCCCGCTCCCAATCCTCCTTGAAATTCTGCAATCCGCGAACGAGGTTCATGCCTCCCTCGTTGAGGGTCTTTTCCAGCACCTCCGGATTGGTGGCGATGAAATTCGCGGGCGAGAACATGTCGAGCAACTGGCGCGAGGCGAACTCGACCACGCGTTCGTGCTGGGCTGTCACGCCGCGCACGCCGGTTGTCGCGTTGTGCCACCATTGCTGATGCAGCAGGAAGCTTTGGTAGATGAAATTATACGGCCACTTCTGCCAAGCCTCGCCGGCGAAGCGTCGATCCTGCGGCAGCGGCTCGATGCAAGGTCGCGCGCCTCCGAATCCGTCGGCGACCACTTGCTTGGAAAGATGATTGCCGAGCCTCACCATCTTCCGAAACGCCTTGTCGACGAGCTGCGACTGCTTGCCCGGCGCGGCCGCCAGATGGGTGGCCCAGTCGAAATAGGCTTCCGCGAGTGCCGCCGGAGAAAGCCCTGCCGTCAGTCGCGAGACGGCTGCGTGCAGCGAGCGGTCGATGACGTCGCTCAGCGCCGTCGAGGCATAGGACTCGCGGTCGAACGCCAGGCCTCCCGCACGCGCGGGATCACACGGAGGAGCGGGCGGCGCCGCAACCTGTCGAGGCCGATCGACGGGAGCCGGCTCTGAACCGGTCGCGGCAGCGGGAAATTTCGGAACTCCGGTCGGCTGCATGGAACCATCGCACGTTGGCTGGATGCGTCCATTTAGGAAGCATATCCCAGACCGAGCATGATCTGGATCAAATTCAGCCGGCGCCGATAGGTTCAATGAACCGGGCGTGGGGCAGCCCGCGCTCCCGCTCCGGACGGATCCGTCCCGAGCGGGGATGCAATTTCGGCGTATGTCAGCGTGTTGCGGGCGCGAATGCGACGGCTGGCCGCAGCGCGGGCAGCGCCACAGCCAGGCGCTGCAGGATCAGCAGACCCGCAAATGACAGCGTGTTGACCTTGAGCACATACCAGACGATCTCGCCCGAGAACGCATAGTCGGACCCGCCGAGCACCAGCGACGCCGCATAGAGCGTCATCTGGTAGGCAACGAACGCCGCGACGAACCCGAGCACGAGCGAAAGCACGGGAAGCTTGCCGGCGTCGACGATGACACGCGCCGCGCCAAATCCGACAAGCGCCCCGAGACCGATGGCGCCGCCCCACGCGTACGTGGTTGCGGTGTGCGGATATTCGAGAAGCCCGAAGCCGACCGCCTGATTGGCAACCCACGCGACGAGCACGAGGATCAGTCCGGACATCCGCTCCATCTTCGCCGCCGCCAGCGCGCCGATCGCCGCAAACGGCGCGGCACAGGCGAAGACGGTGCTGCCGCCGATGCAAAGCGCGGCGATCAGCGCGATCCAAAGGGCGGTTGCCGCGGCGGGGGAGAACGACTCTTTGTTGCGGACAGCAGTCGGGGTCATGCGGGGCCTCCTCGGTTGAAGCACGGTCATTTGAAATGGAAGGGGATGGCGAACCGCAACCCGGCTCCGGGCGGCGGGACCGGAAAGGGGCCGGCGCTGCGCACGGCCGCCAGCACGCTGCGATCGAGCACGGGATCGCCGGAAGAGCGTGAAACGCTGGCGAAGCTCATGCCACCGGAGCGTGACACGCCGAACGCGACGACGACCGTGCCGCGCCGTCCGCCGCCGGCCGGCTTCCGCGCTGCCACGCGCGCGCGCACCAGGGCTGCGTAGTTGAGGGCCGATCCGGTGCTGGCGGAGACTTTGCCCGCCGCGCTCGAGGAGCCTTTCGCGGCGCGCGAGGATGCGCTGCCTTTTTTCTTGGCGTCGCTGTCGGCCTTGCGGGGCTCTGTCGGTTCGGGAAGCTTGGCCGTCCTGGTCGGTGTCTTGCGCGATTGGGTCTCGCGAGGAATCTGGTGGGGCTCCTGAGCCGCGCGCGCGTTGTCAGGCCGTTCGGCACCGGCAGGCGTGTCCGTCTCCAAGGCCCCTGTCAGCATCTCCACGCCGCGCAGGGCGTCGGAGGAAGCATCCTTGGCCTCGA
>JAFKKW010000223.1 GCA_017304275.1 Hyphomicrobiales bacterium
CCTCGAGCACCTCGGTCTCGAGCAGCTCGAGGCTGATGGCCTCCGTCGGCAGGGTCACCGCACCCGGCTTGCTCTCGATCCAGAGAAAAGCCGCCGCGAGCACGCTGCCGTGAAGCAAGAGGGAAAGAGCGGCACTTGTCGCGATGGTGCACGCGCGCGCCATCCCGCGATAGCCGCTTCTCTCGGCTGTCGCGGCCCGGTCCCTGCTGGCGGGCTCCGTCGCTATGCCCTCGTCGCCGGAAATTCGATGCTCTCCTTCGTCGGCCGTATGGAACAAGGAGAACCGGGACGCGCCCATGATGCAGCATGTGCAACGGCTCCCGGCCCTCCTTGCCCGTTCCCGTCAGTCGCTCGGCAGCACCATCGTCACGCCGCCGTAAACCGACAATCCGGGCGTCGCGAAGTTGGTCACCGTCTCGTAGTCCTCGTCGAGCAGGTTGTCGCCGCGAACATACGCCTTCCAACCTGGTGCGAACTCGTAGGCGGCCTTGGCGCTCAACAGGAAGTAGTCGTCGAGTGCCGCCCCATTGCTGTCGATGGAGTCCTTGATGTACTTCGCCGTCACGTTGATTTCGACCTTGTCCATCGGCACGACATCGACAGCGAACACGAAATCGTGCTTCGGCACGCGCGGCAGACGCGAGCCATCCTCCATCTCCGTATCGGTGTAGGTATAGCTCCCGGAGAGCGCGAGGCCGTCCGTAACCAGGGCGACGGCCGTCAACTCGACGCCGCTCCGCTGCGTAACGCCCGGCACGTTGACGAGGCAGCCGACCGGCAACGAGAAGCAATCGAAGTTGAACAGGATGAGGTTGTCCGTATCGAGCTCGAAGTAGGTGGCGCCCAGCCGGAACCTCCCGTTGAGGAAGCCCTGCTCGACACCGGCGTCCCAGCTCTCGCTTTCCTCGGGCTGCAGGTTGGGATTGCCGTAGTTGGCGACGAACGAGTATTCGCCGTAAAGCTCATCCAGGCTCGGGGCGCGGAAGCCGGTGCCGCGGCTGGCATGGAGTTTTGTCTCCGTGCCGGGCACGAGATACGCCGCCGTCAATCGGTACGTGTCGAACTGTCCGAAGGCGCTGTGATCGTCGATGCGGCCGCCGCCGGTGAGCACCAGTCCGTCGATCGGCTCCATCATGAGCTGCGCGTAGACGCCGCTGACGTTCGCCGATTTCCGCGATGACAACCCGGCATTGTCGGCGCCCGTCTCCTCCCAATCGGCGCCGCCGAGCAGGGAGAGATGCTCGTTGAAGGTGAATACGCCCTTGTATTCGCCCTTGAGACGGTCGCCTTCGAACCAGCTTGGGTTGCTGCCGTAGATGTCGCGCTCGACCTTCATGCCCTGAAACGCGAACGTGTTCTGGAACGCGCCGTCCAGAAGCGAGAACTCGGTTCCGATCCGGCCGGCGTGCTGCACGGTATCGGAGTAATCGCCGTTGTCGGCAGGCGTGAAGCTGTCGTCGAATTCGTTCCTCGCATCGAGCGTGCGCGCCGCGAAGAACACTTTCATCGAGGGCGACAGAAAGTATTCGCCGCGCCCCGAGAAGGTCAGGTTCTTGTACCCGTCGTCCTCCGTTCCGACCCGAACGGACGAGAAGCCGTCCGTATCGATGCCCTGCACGGTGAAGGAGATGTTGCTGCCGTCTGTGGCCGCGTATCCCGCCGTATAGGCGCCGCGGAACGTATTGTAGGCCCCATACTCGCCGCCGCCGCTTTGGGAGAAGCCGGGCTTTGTCGCAGCCTTTGTCTCGATGCTGATGACGCCCGCCACGGCATCGCCGCCGTAGAGCGTACTTTGCGAGCCTTTGA
>JAFKKW010000347.1 GCA_017304275.1 Hyphomicrobiales bacterium
CGCCGGCCATGCCGTTCATGGCGGTCTCGATGGGGAAGGTCACGAGTTGCTCGACCTCCTCCGGGGCGAGACCCTCGACCTCCGTCATGAGCGTGACGGTGGGCCGGTTGAGGTCGGGGAACACGTCGACCGGCAGGCGGGCCAGCGTGACGAGGCCGTAGACGCTGAGGGCGATGGCGGCGACGAGAACGAGCAGCCGGTTCGCGAGGCTGCCACGGACGATGGCGTTGAACATTTGCCCAGACCTCCTAGCGAACCTGGTTGATCAGCTCTGCGGCCTCGACGACGACGCGGTCGCCTTTCGCGAGACCGGACGTCACCACGACACGCTCGCCATCGAGCGGCCTCGTGCGGACCGGACGCGGGGCGAAGCGCTCGGGCGCGACCTTCACCCAGACCTGCGGCAACCCGTTCGGTGCGCGAACGACGGCGCTCTCCGGAATGACGATGCCGTCCACTGGCGTGCCGTGCTGGATCAGCACCTTGATGGTGCCGCCGATGCCGAGCGAGGCGTGCGGCTCATCGACGCTAAATAGGAGCGGCAACGCCTGCTGGCGCAGCGCGGGGGCGCGGCCGACGAAGGTCAGCGGGATGCGGTGTCCTTCGGCGTCGACGGCGACGGCCGTCGCAACCTCATCCTGATCGTCCGTGCCCCGGAGCCCGATGGCCTCGATCCAGAGCCGCTGCGGGTCGACGATCTCGAACAGCGTGTCGCGCGCAGAGACGACCTGGCCGGCGCGCACGGTGGCCATGGAAATGATGCCGTTGACCGGCGCCTTCAGCTCCAGGCGCTCGGTGTTCTTCGGCTCCAGCACGCGCTTTTGCTCGCGCAGGCTTTCGATCTCCGTTTTCGTATCGTCGATCTCGCGTTGGGGGATGTAGTCGCCGGAGATGCGCGTCAGACGCTGAAGTTTCTGCTCGGCGATGCGCAGCTTGCCTTCGACGTCGGCCGTCACCTGAGCGAGCGTGCCGCGCTCATAGACCGGCATCGCGGGCGATAGCAGCGCCAGTACGTCGCCGGCCTTCACGGCCTTTCCGATGTAAGACACCTCGCCCGACGCCAGCTCGATCTGGCCGTCCATGGGGGCCTGAACGCGCCCCTCGTGCGACGGATCGGCGATCACGGTGCCGACCAGCTCCGCTCCGGCACGGGTCTTCTCCGGTGTCACGGGAAGGGTGCGCACGTCGAGCAGGCGCTGCGATGCCTTGGGCAGGAAGACCTCGCCGCTCGGCAGCTTGACGGGGGCGGTGCCGGCCGGCAACGCGGGAGCCGCTTCGCCGCCGTGGTCGTGGCCCTCGTGCGCATGGGACGGCCGCGGCGCGGCGGACGCGAGGACGACGGCGATCAGGACGATCTCGGCAACGTTCTTGAGTGCGCGCGTAGCGAGGGCCGTTGCGGGCGGAGACGGCGCTACCGGTTCCGGGAGACGCACGGGACGGAAGGCAAATCCGAGGAAGAAGCCGCCGAGGGCCAGGGTCAACGCGACAAGCCAGACGACAGGCTGCCTGAGAAGCGTGACGAGCGGGGATGCCGGTCCGGTCTCCTGCGCGTGCTCGGAAATCGTCAGAACGCCGCCCAGCAGGTCGGCCGCGCCGTCGACGGTGACCACGAAGGTCAGCGCCTTGGTGCCGGGCTCGTGCACCCAGTCCGCCTCGATCTCATAGATGCCGTCGCCGATCTCTTTCGCCGCCTGCTGCGGGATGCCTTCGCCCAGGACCTCGATGCTGGCGCCATCGACGGGCTCGTTGGTCGCGCGCCGGTCGAGGTAGATGGTGAGATCGTGCTCCTTGGCGGTCGCGACCAGTTCCAGGTCCGTGCCCTCCGCGACGAGGCGCGGAACCGAGGGCATCGCAGCGGCTGGCTGGGCCGCGTCGTCGTGGCCTTCGTGAGCCCGGACAGGGGCGGACAGCCCGAACAGAACGAAGAAGACTGCGGAAAGGACCGCATAGATCAAACGAATCATAGGTAGCGCCTCGAAATCCTTGAGGGGTCTCGAGCAACGCGACCGGCGCGGAATGACGCTTAGCTGCCTCGTTCCTCGAGGGCCGGAGGCAGGAGGGGGTGCGCCTGTCGGTTGCCTGTCACAAAGCCCTCGCGTCCGCCGGAAGACGGACGACGGGCCGGATCAGGCGACGGCGCGTGGTGGACGGAAAAGAGGTGAGGCGAGCTGCCCGGGCGGAAGATGCGAGTCCGCAATCGGGACGATGGCGCGTGCGTAGTCGGCGACCGCCAGATTGTAACCGGTGGCGGCGACTGCAACCGAGCTGCAGCAGTGCATGTGGACGTGCTGGCACGGCTGATCGCTCGAGGCTGGATCTTCATCGTGCATCGCATGGCCAGCGTCGAGACCATGCTCGTGATCGTGATCCTGGTCGAGAGCCGGATGGCTGTGCGTGTCGTGAGCCCCATGGGCGTGCGTGTCGAACGCCGCCAGGACCGACGCATAGCCGTTCAGGCTGGCCGCGCCCAAGGCGACGGCAACCACGGCGAGGCGCAAAATCTGGCGAGCCAAAAGGCGCATACGAAAGAGAAACCTGAAGATTCCTGGCCGGTCAAGCCGCAACACGGCTTGCACTGTCACGGAGACATGTGGCCGTTCGATGATGATCAATCAAGCATGGCCGCCATTTCAGGGCTCAGATGCTCCGTCAACCTTGCGTCTGAAAGGCGTACAAAACGGGCGGCGAGGCGATGCGCGGCGGCGAACGCAGGGCCGCGGTCCGGACCTAGAACGGTCAAAGCGGTGGCCGCAGCATCGGCCGTCATGCAGTCCTCGGCGCAAACGGTCACGGACACGAGGTCGTGGGTGACGGGAGCCCCCGTGGCCGGGTCCAGCGTGTGTGCATAGCGGCGGCCTGCCGCGTCGAAATAACGCCGTTCGTCGCCCGACGTCGCAACCGATAGACCGGCGAGGGCCAGGAGCGTCTCGGGAAGGGTGTCGGCGTGACGCGCGCCGCGCGGCTGCTCGAGGGCGATCCACCACGGCGTGCCGTCGGGCTTCGAGCCTTCGCCGCGCAACTCGCCGCCGATCTCGACCAGCAGGTTGTCGATGCCTTGGCTGCGCAGATGCCGCGCGACCTCGTCGACGGCGAACCCCTTGGCGATGGAAGAGAGGTCGAGCAGCACGCCGCCGGGCTGGCGCGCGCTTCTCGTCGCCCGATCAAGCTCGAGGCGCTGCCATCCACCCCGCTCGCGCGCGCGATCGATGGCGCGCCGGTCGGGAATGGTGTCGCGTGACGGATCGGGGCCGAAGCCCCACAGATTGACCGCGGCGCCGATCGTCGGATCGTATGCACCGCCGGTGCGTCCGGCCCAGTCGATGGCCGCGGACAAGACCTTGAAGAAGCCGTCCGGCAGCCGGTGCCATGTGTCAGCCGACGCGGCGGTGAAGCGCGAGATGGGCGAGCCCGGCTGCCACGGGCTCATCTCATCGATGACGCGGGCGAGCACGGCTTCGATCCCGCGTTTCAGCGGCGTGAGATCGCTGCCCGGCGGTATCGCGAGCCGAGCGGACCACGAGGTGCCCATGGTCTCGCCGCCGAGCTCCCTCACCACGAGCGTGCGCAGCGCGGCGGGGAATGGCGGCGGCGCGATCCGCGTCGGGATCAGCACGCGCCGCTCGTCCGGCTTCGCTTGCGCGGTTGCGCTCACTCGGGCAGCACCTCGAGCGTTGCCGCGTAGCCCGCGCGGCGCTCCTTGGCGTCCTCGAGGGTGGCCTTGTCATCGCTGACGTTGGCTTCGAGCCAATACATGCCGGGCTCGGGCCAGGTGTATTTGAAGACGCCGTTGTCGTCGGTCGTGACCGTCGTCTCGCCAAGCTGGTTGCGGTAGCGGATGCCGCCGCGCACGATCTCGACCTTCACACCCGGCGCGGGCTTGCCGTCGAGCACGAGCTTGAACTCCGCCTCGCTGTTGGCGACGAGGTCGTTGGGATGCGTGACCGGCTGCAGCTCGAGACCGTTGGCGGTTGGCTTCAGTGCCGCATCGTCGGGGCTGCCGGAGGTGACGAAGGTCTCGATACGGCGCACGTTCTGCGTCACGACGAGATCGGTAGCGGATGCCGGAATCTCCTTGGCCATGTCCTCCGCGCGCCCGCGCCAGCGCTTCTCCTTGCCGTCCTCCTTGTAGCGTGCGGAGGCCCCGTCCATGACGAGGGCGATGCGATAGGTGCCGGGCGCCTTGAGCGGTAGATCGAAGGTCGAGCGGTACTTTCCGGTGCTCTTGTTCTCGGGCTCGACCTTGGCGCCGTCCGGTCCCGTCACGACGAGGCTCTCGAGCCGCAGCGGACGGTGGTCGAAATAGAAGAGATCGTTGGATGCCGCGGCATCGACGGTGACGGCGATCTCGTCCTTGCCCGAAAGCACGGTGGACGAGGGCAGCAGCCAAGCCTTGTGGGCGTGGGCGGCGACGGGCACGACGGCGGAGAGCGCGAGCACGGCGGCAGTGCGAATGACGGACTTCATGGGTCGATCTCCTCGGTCGATCAGGGCTTGACGTTGACGGCGACGGTGCCGAGCTCATGCTCGCCCTTGGCGTTGAGCGAGGTTCCCTCCTTGGGAGGCCATTGCAGCGGGATGCGCAGCACCTCGCGGCCGCCGACCTCGCGCGCCGCCTCGACGACCAGCTCATACTGTCCGGAGGCGAGGTCTTTCAGGGCGGCGCTGTCTTCGAACTTTATGGTGTGGCTGCCCGGCGCGCGGGTGGCGCTGGTCAGGCCATCGGCGGGGACCTTCAACTCGCGGCCGGTGCGGCGCCACCACTGGCGCAAGTCCTTCAGCCACTTGTCGCCCTCCTGCTTGCGGTTGGCGACGTCGTACCAAACGGCCAGGTTGGCCGCGACTTTCTTGTCGGGCCCTTCGAGCCAGATCGCGACGTAAGGCTTGTGATACTCGGCGACGTCGAGCTTCGGGATATCGATCGAGATCTCCATGTCGGCCGCGAGGCTCGGCGCCGCCATGAGCCCCGAGAGGCCTACAGAAAGAAGTATGCGCATGCGTTCCCTCATCTAGTGGATCAAGAACATTGCCAGGAGCACGGGTATCGCGAGCCCCGCGCCGACGAGCGGCCAGGTCAGGCTGCGACCCTTGGCGTACATCTGGAGAAGCAGAAGGCCGGTAATGCAGAACACGATGCTCGCGAGGGCAAAGACATCGATGAACAGGCTCCAGGCGGCCCCGGTGTGACGGCCCTTGTGCAGATCGTTGAGATAGGAGACCCAGCCTCGGTCCGTTTTTTCGTAGGTGACGGCGCCGCTGTCGCGCTCGATGGATACCCATGCGTCGCCACCCGGGCGCGGCAGCGCGATATAAGCCTCGCTCTCCGACCATTCCACCTCGCGTCCGGCGACATCGATGCCGATGGCGGTGTCGATCGCCTCCGCGAGGCGCGTGGAGACAGGCGCGCGGCCGCTCGTCGGCTCGCTCGCGAGGGCTTCGACGAGCGGCGCGGCGAGTGTTCCGTCCTGCGTCGTGACCTGCGGCTTGGCCTCGATGGCGGCCGAGTGATTGAGCGTGATGCCGGTGACCGCAAAGAGAAGCATGGACAGGAGGCTCAACGCGCCGCTGATCCAATGCCACTGGCGGAGCTGACGCATCCACTGCGCGCGGCGATTGGCCTGCGCGGCGCGGTCGGCAGCGAGATCACGAACGTTGACGTTCACGCGAGGGACCCCTGTTCGCCGGCGTCAGTCTCTGCGGCCAGCTCCCTTAGCTCCGGGCGCGCATGGGCGCGCAGCATGGCAAGCGCCTCCCGGCGGAAATCCGCGGGGGCGTGCGTCAGAGACGCGCGAAACCATGGAATTCCGTCGGCGATGCGGCCAGCTGCGACAAGATAGCGCCCGTGGTGGAACTGCCCACGAAAACATCCCCGCTCCGCCGCCCAGCGATACCACAGCGCCGCGGAGCGATCGCGCTTGCGGGGCGTCGACGAGGCCTCGCGATAGCGGCCCAGCATGTTCATCGCCTTGGGATTGCCGCGACGCGCCGACCGCACGAGCAGGGAGAGCGCCTTCCCCTCGTCGTAGGGAACGCCATGCCCCTGCGCGTAGAGGCTGGCAAGGTTGAACTCGCCCCAGGCGTGCCCTTTGTCGGCCGCGCGCGCATACCATGCGGCGGCTTCGGCGGGATCGGCAGAGACGCCCCAGCCAATCTCGTAGCAACGGCCGACCATGTTGAGCGCTTCGGCATCGCCACTGCGGGCCGCCAATCTGAACCAGCGGACGGCGGCCTCGGGATCCCGCTCGACGCCAGCGCCATGCAACAACCGGCGTGCCCAGCCGATCTGCGCATCGACGTCGCCTTCGAGAGCGCGACGGCGCAACTCGTCGGCGGAGACTTCCAGCGCAGGCGTGGGCTGCTCACGATCGAGAACGCGGACATAGAGCGTGCGGAACGCCAGGCCTTCGGCCACGGCGAGCTCGAAATCGTCCTCGATCCTGATGTCCGTGCTCATCGTTGCATCCTACGCGGGCGGCAGCTTCGGCCGCGAGGACATTGAGCAATATTGACCCGAACTTTCAAGATAGAAGTAGGGGCCGTCTGCCCTCTGCATCCCGGCGTCGCACCCGCCAACGCAAGAAGGGCGCGAAACCGCGCCCTTCCCGTGATCGAACATCGCCAATCCTAGAACTTCTTGCCGATCGTGAATACGGCGCTCCGGCCCGGCGCCACGACGGCGCGGTTTCCCATGGTGGAATCGTAGTTCAGCTCGTCGCTCAGGTTGTAGCCATTGAGGGCGAACCGCCAACCGTCCAGCTCATACGATGCCATCGCGTCGAACGTGATGTTGGACGGCACGGACGAGGTATTTGCGGCGTTGACGAAGTATCCTTCGGAATAGGTCACGCCACCGCCGACCAGAATCTTTCCTTGGACCGGCATATGCTTCGAGATCTCGTACGTCGTCCAGAAGGAGAAGATATTCTCCGGAACGAACGGGACCTTGTTGCCTTTGTTGGCGTTCTCAGGAACGTTGACAACCCAATTGCCGGACCCTGAAGGCTGCTCGGTGTAGGTGGCGGGATTGTAGAGGATCTCGCTGTCCAGGTAGCTGTAGGCGAGCTGTACGATCCACGCGTCGGTCACGCTGCCCGTCACGCCTAGCTCGATACCCTGCACACGTTGCTCTTCGCCCGTGGTGATGGTGTCCCCGCTGCCGATGTCGGTGTAGCTGGAGTTGCCCTTATCGACACGGAAAAGAGCGGCGGTGAAGCCCAGGCGGCCATCGTAGGTACTGAACTTCGCGCCAACCTCCCAGAGCTCGTTCTCCTCGGGATCAGCACCAAATTGTCCGTTGGTGGGTCCATTCGGACCGTTACCGCCGGTCGGCACGCCCGCGTTGTCGTTGGTGATGAACTGGCCGACCGGCGTCTGAGAACGAGCCCATGACGCGTAGTAGGTCTCTTGCTTGGACGGCTCCCAAATCACGCTTGCCTTGGGACTGAAGAACTCGGCGTTGGTCGTGATTTCGTTGCCCCATACGCCGGTGTTCGCGTTCGTCGCGCGATAGTTTGCTTCGTAGTCGTCGTAGCGGATGCCGCCGAGGATGGAGAAGGTGTCGCTCAACCAGACCCGGTCGCTCGCGAAGACCGCGACGTTGCTTGCATCGCCTTCCTTAAGCGACAGGGGATTCCTCGCGACGTAGTATCCAGTCGTGTTGCGGAAGTTCGGCGATCCGATGGTGCCTGGGGCTTTCACCGCGGAACCAGTTCCGGACTGAAGCACGCCGGCCGAATTATAAACGCCAAGCTGCGTGCGCTCGTCATCCTGATAGAAGACGTCCACACCCGCCACAAGCTCGTGTCTCAGACCCGCGGTCTTGAACTTCGCAACCGCCGTCGTGACGTTCTGGGCGCCCCAGGAATCCTGATCGAAGCCGGCCGGTCCACCCAACGAATAGGTTCCGGTGAATGTGCCGTCGACGACGCTCGTCAAACACGCTCCACTGCAGCTCGGAACGGTTTGAGCAAAATAGCGTCCGTACCAAGCCAGACGCGTGTCGTTGTGGATCGTCAGCCAATCATTCGCTTTGGCCGTCAGGCGCGCGGTGACCATATCGACGCTGTAGTCGTCGATGTCGGTCGCCTTGCCGTAAAAGTTGTCGCGTGGAACGCCAAACTCCGTGACGGGCCGGCCCCGCTTCGGGCCCGCCGCGTCGGGATCGATGATTGGAACGCCGAAGTCCGGCAGGCGCTCGCCGTCCTGGTGCATATAGTTGAGGGTCAGCTTGGTGTCGGTGCCCAACCCGAAGCCGATAGACCCGAGGAAGCCGAAACGTTCGCTATAGAGATGGTCGCGATCGGCGAAATCCTGATCGTGATAGAGCGCGACAGCACGCGCGGCCGTCGTCGCGTTGATTTGCTTGTTGATGTCGACCATCGCTCGGTAATAGTCGTCGGTACCGATCGAAGCCTCGAAATTATACGAGTCTCCGAGGTGCGCGGTCTTCTGCGTGAGATTGATCGCGCCACCCGTGGTTCCCATGCCGAAGCTTTCGGACGACGGACCTTTGAAAACTTCCACCTGCTCCATTGAGAAGCTGTCGCGCACGTAAACGCCAAAGTCGCGCAGGCCGTCGACGTACATGTCGCCTTTCGCCTGGAAACCACGGATGCGGAACTGGTCGCCGTTCATGCCGCCGCCGCCTTCGCCGATGGCAACAGTGACACCCGGTACGCTGCGCAACGCCTGGTCGAGCGTGTTGACGCCGCGCTCCTTCATCTCACGTTGCGAAACGACATTCACCGTCTGGGGCGTATCCTGAAGCGTGCCGGGAAGACGACCCAGGCCGGAGCCGGACTGAAGCGTGTTACCCGATGACGGTGTCAGGGTCGTTCCATCGCCGAAAGCGGGCTCGGTGGTCTGCGCGGCCTCCTGCGGCGGTAGCGGCGCAGGCGAGGCGGCCGGTGCGGGAGCCTTCTTCGCGACCGTTTTCTTCTTCGTCGCCTTCTTGGCCGTCACTTCCAGCGGCGGCAGCTCGGCTGCCGGCTCTGCGGTCTGCTGGGCGCTCGCCCCCGTCGCCAAAACTACAGAAGCCAACCCGAACGACACTGCGCCGAGCGACGCACTCTCCGTCCCCGCGGCCGCGCGTCCGCGGGTGCTCTCATCCCCCAAGCCCATCAAAAACCCCCAACGCCAAGAATGAAATTCAACCGGCGCGAGCTCCAAGAGCCGGGCGTTCCGCCCAACCCTTCGTCCAAGCGCCGGCTTTAAGAAATCTTTACATGACCCGCACAGTCAACAAATGACTCCCCCTCCCGGGCTGTTGTTGCGCTCAGCGGCCTTTCCTTGCGATTTCCGGCCTTTCCCCGCGCGGCAATGTGACGTCGCTTGGCCCTAGGCAGTAGCGCGGCACCATAAGTTGATATACGGAGTTAAGTTTACTGGTGCCCACCCGCGGGCACGTTCGGAGGCGTTGCGCACAGAAGGTCAGGGCATGGGGAGTGTGAAGCACCGTCCACCTCAGCTTTTCACGATCGAGAGCAGTGATCGCGACGAGCTGTCCGCCTATTTTTCCGAACGAATTTCGAAGGTTACCGTGTCGCCGGCCTCGCCGTCGCGCGACGTGTCGATCTCCGCTGCCGTGGTGCCGCTCGGGCCGACAGTGGCGTTCCAGATCGACATGCCGGCGGGTGCGCGTTTCCGGCAGGCCGAGGACCTCGACGGCATCTTCGTGTTTCTCCCGACCAGGGGCGAGAAAGCCGTCTGGACGAGAGGGGCCAAGGAGATCGTCTGTGGCCCGACGACCGGATACGTGGGTCCGATGCTGGAAAAAGACACTGCCGAGTGCCCCGGACCATGGGGGCACATGGCGCTCAAGATCTCATCCGAGCAGATCACGCGAAATCTTTCCAATCTGCTTGATCAACCTGTCGTCGGCCCGTTGGCGTTCGATCCCGAAATCAATCTCGAGACGAAGGCCGCGAAGACCCTTGCCTCGATGATGCGCCTGGCGTTGGCGCCGATCGACGGCGAGGCGCTGCTTTCGAGCTCGCCGCTCGCAGCGGCGCAGTTCTCCGAAAGCCTGACGCTGCTGCTGCTCGAAAGCCTGCGTCACAACTATTCCGACGCGCTGTCAGCGGACACCTATTCGCTGAAGCCGAAGCACGTCAAACGGGCCATCGACTACATGCGCGCCAACGCCCGGCAGCCGCTGACGCTGCAGGACATCGCCGCTGCGGCGCAGGTCAGCATTCGTGCGCTGCATTACGGATTTCAGAAGTTCGTCGGCGAATCGCCGTTCGAGCACCTGCGGCAGATCCGTCTGGAAGCCGCGTACGCGGAGCTGGTACAGGCTCCGGAGACGGTCTCCATCGCCGATATCGCCAAGCGATGGGGCTTCCCCAATCCGGGACGCTTCGCGCAAATCTGCAAGGCGTCGTACGGGCGCTCCCCGTCGGAGATCCGGCGCGCACGGCCCGGCCGGCCGCGGGATTGCTGACGAGCGTCTGTGTCTAGAGTGTTTCCGACTTAGCTGGAATCGGCTCCTCCCCCTCACCCGCCGGGGAGAGGCGAAGGGTTGCGATAGATCTAGGTACCGCTGCTTCCACCTAAGTCAGAACGGCTCTAGCGGACGTTGAACTGGAAGGGCTGGGTGAAACTCAGCCCGTTGTCCGGTGTCTCATCCGGCGGGGCCGGAAGCGGGCTCGCTCGCGCCAGCCACTCGAGCGCCTCCGCGTCGAGGATCGGCGATCCGGACGGCTTGACGACGCGGGCCTGCGTGACCTTTCCTTCCCGATTGATCGAGAAGCTGACCGTCACGATACCCTGGATGCCGCGGTTGCGCGCTTCGGCCGGATAACGCTTGTGCTTGTTCAAATGCAAATGCATCTGCTTCTGCCAGGTGAGCACAGCCTGATTGGGTTTTCTCGAAGCGCCCTGATGGGGAGCCGCGGCTTTGGGGCCCTTCTCGGCAGCCTCGATCGGCGGCGGCGCGGCGGCCAGCGAGGCAACCGTCTGCGCCTGCACCTCCTCCTGAGGCTTCTTCTCCTCTTCCTCCTCCTTCTTCTCGACGGGCTTCACCTTCTCCATCACCACTTCCGGATTGGGTGCGAGCGGAGCCTCCTCGACCGGCGGAAGAATTTCCTCGGGCTGAATCTCCTTCACCTCCTCGGTGGGAGGGACCGGCACCGAATCCTCGGATAGCGGGCCGGGTGCGAGGTCCTGGCGCTCCTCCTCCGGGGCGATGAGCATGGGCGACAGCTCGAGCATCATTGCGCCCTCGGGGTCCTCGTCGACCTCGTCCTGCGGCCAC
>JAFKKW010000348.1 GCA_017304275.1 Hyphomicrobiales bacterium
GCCGCATGTCGAAGCCGACCGACATCGCCAACGCCGCCGTGTTCCTCGCCGACCCCGCCTCGAGCTTCATCACCGGCATCGCCATCGAAGTCGACGGCGGCCGGTGCATCTGAACAGGATCGATCCACCCAACCACACCATGGCCGCCCTTGAGGCGGCCATCCAGGAGCAGCTTGCGCAAACGTTCGCATGTAAGAGCTGGATGGCCGGGTCGAAGCCCGGCCATGGAGTGAAGAGGACATCTCGATCGGAGAACCCTAAATCTTCAACGCCGCGCCACGGATCTGGTAGAGCGTCAGTGCCGTCGCCACCGCCAGGTTGAGGCTGTCGAGCTTCCCGGCCATCGGGATTTTCACCAGCCGCGAGCAGGCGCGCGTTAGGCTGTCCGACAGCCCCGGCCCCTCGCTGCCCATGACGAGCAGCACCGGGCCCTTGTAAGCCGCCCGCCTGAAATCCTCGCGGGCATCGAGATGCGTGCCGACCACATCGCCGCGCCAGCCCGCACGCCAAGCAAGAAAATCCTCGCGCGAGACGCGCACCAGCGGCACCGCGAACACCGACCCCATGGTGGCGCGCACCGCCTCCCGCGAATAGGGATCGCACGCGTTGCCGATCAGGATGATGCCCTTCGCCCCCACGGCATCCACCGTGCGGATGATGGTGCCCAGGTTGCCGGGATCGCGCACCTCTTCCAGCGCCAGCCAGCAGTCGTCCGACGCGACGGTTTTCGGCAACGCCGCCCAGCGCTGGCGGAACACGCCGAGCATGGCCTGCGGATTGTCCTTCGAGGAGAGCTTGCCGAGCACCGCCTCGGACACCTCGAGAACGTCGGCGCCGCCCGCCAGCGCCGATCCGACCAGCGACCGCATCACCGGACCACTCGCGGAGCCGGCCTGATAGACGAGGCTCGTCGGCACGAAACCCGCGTCCCGCGCCGTGACCAGGATCGAGGCACCCTCGGCAACGAAAAGCCCGGTTGCCTTGCGCTCCTTGCGCATCTCGAGCGCGCGGATCGCCTTGATCCGGTCGTTGGTGAGACTGGTGATGACGCGCGGCGCCGCTTCGTTCATGAGGACGTCCACCGCACGAACAGCGACGTCGGCACCGCCGCGCCGCCCCCTTCCGCGGACAGCGCAAGCTCGCCCGCCGTGAGATGCCCGCCGCGCGCCCCAAGCACGTCCGCCGCAAGCTGCTCGAATGCCAGCGCCGACGCGCGGATCGCGTAGACCGTGAGCGCCAGCGCCGACGTCTCAGGCGCCAGGAGCTGCGCCGCATTCTTCAGCAGCGCCGGCAGCCCCTCGAACAGATCCCACACCTCGCCATCCGGGCCGCGCCCGAACTTCGGCGGATCGACCAGGATCGCATGGTAGGTCTTGCCGCGCCGCATCTCGCGCGCGACGAACTTCGCCGCATCGTCGAGAATCCAGCGGATCGGCGCATCCGAAAGCCCTGACGCGGCCTGGTTCTCCTTGGCCCACTGGATCGCTTTCTTCGACGCATCCACATGCGTGACCTCGGCGCCGGCCCGCGCGGCAAGGAGCGACGCCGCGCCCGTGTAGGCGAACAGGTTGAGCACGCGCGGCCGCTCGCCGGAAACCTTTGCGATCTCACCCAGCATCCAATCCCAGTGCGGCGCCTGCTCGGGAAAGAGCCCGACATGCCAAAGCCCCTGCAGCCGGCAGGTCACCGTTACCTCACCGACCTTGACCGGCCAGCGGTCCGGCACCGGCTTGTCGAAGCGCCACTTGCCCTTGTCCTCGTCATCGGCGGAGGCCGAGAACACGGCGTGCGCGCGGCTCCAGGTATCGGATGCGAGCTTGCGGCTCCACAGCGCCTGCGGTTCCGGCCGATCGACGATGATGTCGCCGAACCGCTCGAGCTTTCGCCCCTGGCCGCTGTCGAGAAGCGCATAGTCCGACGGCCCACGCGTGCGGATGATGTCCAGTCGCCCGCTGCGTTCGAGAGCGCGCGCCCGCCGCTCGGCCGTATGTCCGTCGCTTTGACTCACGTCGTGGGCATCCTGCATTCAGGCGAATTGGCGACCGGCGGGTTCAGGGCCCCTTGCGCTGCGCTGTTGCGATGATCTGGAGAATGGTTTCCCCGCTCGCATCGAGCGGGACCCGCATAAAGTCGGCCGAGTGCTTCAAGGCCACGTCGAGATGACGATGGAAATCGTCACGTTCGATCTCGATGGTGCCGAACTGGCGCAGATGCTCGGTGACGAACTGCGTGTCGAGCAGCGTGAACCCGCCGCCGATCAGTCGCCCGACCAGATGAATGAGCGCGATCTTCGACGCATCGCGGACATAGGAGAACATGCTCTCGCCGAAAAACACGCCCCCGAGCGCCACGCCATAGAGCCCGCCGACCAGCCTGTCGCCGTCCCAGACCTCGACCGTGTGGCAGTGGCCGAGCCGGAACAGGTCCCGGTACAGGGAGCGGATGCGCCCATTGATCCAGGTCGAACGGCGTCCGGCACGTTCCGCCGCGCACCCCTCGACGACATCCTCGTACGCGGTGTCGATGGAGACCCGCAACGCACCCTTGCGCACGGTCCGCGCCAGGCGCTTCGGCACATGAACCGAATCGAGGGGAAGGATGCCGCGGTGCTGCGGCTCGATCCAATACAACGCCGGATCGTCCGCGCTTTCGGCCATGGGAAAGATGCCGCAACTGTAGGCCTTGAGAAGGACCTGCGGCGTGATCTCGATCATGATGTCGTCACGCGACGCCATCAACGAAATGCTCCTATTCCGGGACGGCGCGGCCGATACCCCCGATCCCGGACACAAACACCAAGTCTACCCTATTTGCGCGGCCAAGTGGAACCTCAGCTTTTGCCGAGATACTTTTCGAGCCAATGGATATCGTAAAGCCCGTTGGTGATGTCCGGCTGCCGGACCAGCTCGTTGAACAGCGGAATGGTCGTTTCGATTCCGTCGATCACGAACTCAGATAGCGCCCGCCTGAGGCGCATCAGGCACTCGTTGCGATTCTTTCCGTGCACGATCAATTTGCCGATCAGGCTGTCGTAGAACGGCGGGATGCGGTAGCCCTGGTAGACGCCGCTGTCGACGCGCACGCCGAGGCCGCCCGGCGGGTGCCAGTAGGTGATCTGGCCCGGCGAAGGACGGAAGGTGCGCGGGTTCTCGGCATTGATGCGGCATTCGATGGCGTGGCCCGAGAACTTTACGTCCTCCTGCCGGAAGCCGAGATTGCCGCCCGAGGCCACGCGGATCTGCTCGAGCACGAGGTCGATGTCGGTCACCGCTTCCGTCACCGGATGCTCGACCTGCAGCCGCGTATTCATCTCGATGAAGTAGAACTCCCCGTCCTCGAACAGGAACTCGACCGTGCCCGCGCCGCGGTATTTGATCTTCTTCATCGCGTTGGCGACGATCTCGCCGATCTTCTTGCGGGATTCGGCATTGAGCGCCGGCGACGGGCTCTCCTCCAGGATCTTCTGATGGCGCCTCTGCAGCGAGCAGTCGCGCTCGCCGAGATGCACGGCATTACCCTTGCCGTCGCCGAAGACCTGGATCTCGATGTGGCGCGGCTTCTGGAGGTACTTCTCGATATAAACGGAATCGTTGCCGAACGCCGCCTTCGCCTCCGCCCGCGCCGTCGAGAACGCGAGCCCGAGATCGGCTGCGCTGTGCGCCACCTTCATGCCGCGTCCGCCGCCGCCCGCCGTCGCCTTGATGAGCACGGGAAAGCCCATCTCCTTGGCGACTTTCATCGCCTGGGCTTCGGTCGCGACCTCGCCGTCCGAACCGGGCACCACGGGAATGCCGAGCGCCTTGGCCGTTTCCTTGGCCGTGATCTTGTCGCCCATGATCCGGATATGCTCGGAGGTCGGGCCGATGAACGTGATCGAATGCTCTTCGAGGATCTCGGCGAAGCGGGCGTTCTCCGACAGGAACCCGTATCCCGGATGCACGGCATCCGCGCCCGTGATCTCGCAGGCTGCGAGCAGACGGGGAATGTTGAGATAGCTGTCGCTGGCCGGTGGCGAGCCGATGCACACGCTTTCGTCGGCGAGGCGCACATGCATGGCATCCGCGTCCGCCGTCGAGTGCACGGCCACGGTCGCGATGCCGAGCTCCTTGCACGCGCGCTGGATGCGCAGCGCGATTTCACCCCGGTTGGCTATCAGAACCTTGTCGAACATTCTTTTCTATCGGCATTCGGCATTCGCCATCCGGCACCAGGGATGTTTCCCGATTGCCGAGGGCCGCGTGCCGATGGCCGCTCTCCCTTATTCGATGATCACAAGAGGCTCGCCGAACTCCACCGGCTGGCCGTTTTCGATCATGACGGCCGTGACGGTACCGGCGCGCGGGGCCGGAATCTGGTTCATGGTCTTCATGGCCTCGATGATGAGCAGGGTATCGCCCTGCTGCACACGGGTGCCGACTTCCACGAAAGGAGGAGCCTTCGGATCCGGCGAACGATAGGCCGTGCCGACCATAGGCGATTTGACGGCGCCCGGATGCTTGGCGGGATCTGCCACACCCGGAGCGGCCGCTGCACCAGGCCCCGAAGACGAAGCGGCGGCGGCTGGCGCGCCCGCGGGAGCATACACGACCGGCGGCGGTGGTGCGCTCGCGGCAATCGTCAGCGACCGGGCGACGCGAATCTTGAGCCCGCTCTTTTCGATCTCGATCTCCGACAGCCCCGTGTCGTTGAGAAGCTGCGCAAGCTCCGTGATCAGCTTCTTCTCCTCACTCGGCTTCTCGGCCTCGTCTTTCGCCGTCATGCGCGCTAGCCCTTTCCCTTTCGGCTTCTTGTCGCTGTCTTTCGATTTGCGTTTCACGGAATTACGCCACCAGCTTCGCCATCGCGTCGAGCGCGAGTTCGTAGCCCTGCACCCCGAGGCCGCAGATGACGCCCTTGGCGCCGAGCGACACATAGGAATGATGACGGAAGCTCTCGCGGCGGAAGATATTGGAGAGATGCACCTCGATCACCGGCAGCTCGGCAGCCGAGAGCGCATCCAGAATTCCGATCGACGTGTGCGTCAGCGAGCCGGCATTGAGAACGATGCCGGACGCTGCCCCGCGCGCCTCCTGGATCCATCCGATCAGCTCGCCTTCGTCATTGCTCTGACGAAAGTCGACGGCAAGCCCCAGGGCCTTCCCGCGCGCCTCGGCGCGCTTGCGCACGTCGTCGAGTGTTTCCCGGCCGTAGATCTCCGGCTCGCGCGTGCCGAGCATGTTGAGGTTCGGGCCGTTGAGGACGAAAACCGTTTTGGCCATGTCTGCGATCGGGCTGAGAATGTCGGGATTTGAACCGGGTCTCCCAGGCTCTTTCCCGGGAGCGAACGCTTCCCGGAGCCAGGGAACCCCGTAAGGTTCCTCAGCAGCTTTACCGCAGCCGCGAACGGACGCCAAGCCAAAGGTTGCCGGACGCGTTTACCGAGTTTCCTCCGGAGAAAAAAGCCCGGAGCGCATTGCGGCGCCGGCCATCGCCCCTGACCCCTCAGCAGTAGTTGCAGCCGGTCTTCCGGAGCTCCGCGACATGCCCCTCGAGGACGTCGAACAGGTTTTCGGGCGCCCCCCCGATGGCCAGGTTTCCGACGAGGAAATGCGGCGTTCCGTTGATCCCGAGCTTGTTGGCCAGGTCCTTGACCCGGTCGATTTCCGCCTTGACCTCCGGCCCGGCCATGTCGGCCTTGAGCTTCGCCATGTCGAGCCCGTGCGCCTCGGCCACCTTGAGCGCGAGGGCCTCGTTGACGAGACCCTTGGTCTGGATCAGGTCGCGATGCACCTCCCAGTACTTGCCCTGCATGCGGGCAGCGAGCGCGACGCGGGCCGCCTGCTCTGATTCGTCACGCAGGATCGGAAATTCCTTGAACACGACGCGCACGTTCTTGTCCTGCTCGATCAGCTTGGCGACCTCGCCGAACCCGCGCTTGCAGTAGCCGCAGTTGTAGTCGAAGAACTCGACCACGGTGATGTCGCCGTCCGGGTTTCCGGCCACCGGCGCGTTGGGCGCGCGATAGATTTCCTTGGCGTGCTCGGCGACCATCTTTTTGGTCCGCTCGGCCTCGTCCTTGGCCATCTTTGTCTCGAGCGCGCTCTGCACCTCGAGGAAGATCTCGGGATTTTGGACCAGATAGTCCTTCACGATGCCTTCGATGGCGCGGCGTTGATCGGCAGAGAACTGGGTGCTGTTAGCGCCGATCAGGGCCGTGCTGGCATGAGAG
This sequence comes from Hyphomicrobiales bacterium, assembly GCA_017304275.1. Taxonomy (GTDB): domain Bacteria; phylum Pseudomonadota; class Alphaproteobacteria; order Rhizobiales; family Hyphomicrobiaceae; genus Hyphomicrobium_C. Next base: position 6,209 of record JAFKKW010000348.1, read on the forward strand.
CGGTCATCCTCACCCCCGCCGCTGAAGACGAACCACAGTCCGGCCAGAAGCAGGAGCGGCGCGGCCAGCAGCGCAGCGAGGCTCACGCGCGACGGCGGGTTCGGCTTGTCGAGGTCAGGGTCTGTCATAGAGGCTCCATAGGCGGAACGGACGCGGGGCGCGGCCGGACCGCATCACGTTTGCGGCTTGTAGTTGATGATGTCGTCGGCTTTGACCCAATCGGGCGAGCCGGGCTTGAGGCCCACCTGCGCGCGTTTGGCAAACTCCTGGGCCTGTTTCAAGGCACCGAAGTAAAACAGCCCCTGCGCACGCGCCAGCTCCGATTGCGGCAGCAGCCCCTTGTCGTAGTAGGCTTGCCCCAGCGTATTGTAGGCCGTCGCATTGTCGGGCTCGCGCGCCACGGCCTTGCGTAGAAGGTCGATGGCTTCGTCGGAATGACGAGCCTCCTTGGTCTGCAGCAGCGCCTGCGCGAGTTGCACGCCGATGAGCGGCGCATCTCCCTTATGGAGTTGCAGCGCCTTCCGAAGCGGTGGAATGGCCTCCTGGGGCCGGCCGGCCTTCTGCAGGAAGTCGCCCTTGATCTCCCAGAAGTAGGGGTCGTTCGGACGATCGCGGATCAGCGCGTTGACGCCCGCGAGACCTTGCTCGAAGCCGCCGGCGCCCTGCCGGAACGACGCGATCGTGCGGGCATAGCGGGCCGGGAAGCTCGTGTCGGACACCGGATAGCGGTTGAACACGATCGACGGCGCTTCCATGTAGCCGGACAGCTTGGCGCGCATCATGTCATGGCGAAGCTGCAGCTCGGGGGAATCCTTGGTGTTGTAGTAAGGGCTCGTCCCGACCAGCTGTCTCAACCGCGCGAGGCGGTCGGTCGCAACCGGATGGGTGCGCGCGAACGCATCCTTGTGGGCATCCGAGAAAAGCTCCTGCCCGGCGAAACGCTCGAAGGTGATCAGCATGCCGAGGCCGGACTGCTGCGTCGCGTTGAGATACTTGAGACCGGCCTGGTCCGCCGCCGACTCCTGCGAGCGCCGCTCGGCCGTGAGCCCGCGCATGATGAGCTCGTTGCCGCCCATCATCACGCCCTGTCCCGCGCTGCCGACTTCCTGGCTTCCCGAGGCCGCGCCGCCGATCATGGCGCCGATGCCGAGCAACTGGATGAGAAGCGCGCGCGTCTGATCCTTGGCGATGCGCGAGCGGAGCGCCGCCATATGCCCGCCGGCGATATGACCCGCTTCGTGCGCGATCACGCCGATCACCTCGTTTGGCGTATTCGCCTGCACCAGCGTGCCGGTGTGCATGAAGACGTTGCGCCCATCGACGACGAAGGCGTTGAACGCTTCGTTGTTGACGATCCGCACCGTGACACGGCCGGTGCCGAGGCCTGCTGCACGGAAGATGCTCTGCGAATAGTCGTTGAGCAGCAGCTCGATCTCGGTGTCACGAATGAGCGGCAGGCCCTGCGCGCGCGCGGCCGGCGCGGGAAGAAGCCCGATCAGGAGTCCGGCCACGAGACCGGGAGCAAGGGCCGCGCGAAATACAGCTCTGAGGTCGAACAGGATCATGCTCTTCGGATCGCTCGATGACGGGTTGAAGGGCGTTGAGCACACGACATACCGCGGGTAGATGGGCATAGAGATCCGGTCTGCGCAAGACCGGCGGCTGCGACGCTGGTAAGATCCGGCATCGCCTCTTATAAGCCAGCGACCGGACTATCGAAACCCCGCTTGGCCGCGGTTCATGGGCGGGTTTCAATGCGGCCAAAGGAAGGCATCGCCACGCATCCGGCTCCACGTGTCAGGGACGCACGAATGACGACCAAGGAGGGCTCTGGCCCCGACACGGCGCAGGCCCGCAAGGGTCGCAGGCCGGCCGCGCGCAGCGACATCGCGAGCTTCATCGTCATGGACGTGATGCGAGACGCGGCCGCGCGCGAGGCAGGCGGCCGGTCGGTCATGCACTTGGAGGTCGGCCAGCCCGGAACACCGGCCCCCGCCGCCGCGATTGCAGCGGTCCAGCGCGCCCTTCCGGCCGAAACCCTCGGTTACACGGCCGCCCTCGGCATCGACGCGCTCCGCGCGCGCATCGCCCGAATCTATCAGGAGCGATACGGCGTCCGCGTTGCCGAGAACCGCATCGTCGTCTGCACGGGCTCTTCCGCGGCCTTCATCCTCGCCTTCCTGGCGCTGTTCGACACCGGAGCCAGCGTGGCGCTGCCGTCGCCGGGCTATCCCTGCTACCGCCACATCCTGTCCGCCCTCGGCTGCCGGTCGCCGCTGATCGAGACCGGCCCGGACTCGCGATGGATGCCGACCCGCGACGCCGTGGCGGCGCTGCACCGCGACGTCGGCCTTGCCGGCCTCTTGATTGCGAGCCCAGCGAACCCGACCGGAACCATGATCGAGCCGCAGCGCCTCGCGGAGCTGGTGCGGTTCTGCGACGAGCAGGGCATCTGGTTCGTCTCCGACGAGATCTACCACGGCCTCACCTACGGCGCCCCGGCGACGACCGCGCTCAGCGTTTCCGACGACGCCATCGTCATCAACAGCTTCTCGAAATATTACGCCATGACCGGCTGGCGGATCGGCTGGCTGGTCGTGCCGCCGTCGCTCGTGCGCGTCGTCGAGCGGCTGCAGCAAAACCTCTTCATCTCCGCCCCCGCCGTCTCCCAGATCGCAGCGCTCGGCGCCTTCGAAGGCGTCGACGAGCTCGAGCGCAACCGCGAGACCTATGCCCGAAACCGTGCGCTGCTGCTCGAGGCGCTTCCCGAGGCCGGCCTTTCGGATCTGGCTCCGGCCGACGGAGCCTTTTACCTCTACGCGGATGTCTCCGCGGTCACGGACGACGCGCGCGCGTTCGCGTCCGCCATGCTCGAGGAGATCGGCGTCGCCGTCACTCCGGGCCTCGATTTCGACGAGCGGCGCGGTCATCGCTTCCTGCGTTTTTCTTACGCGGGAACGGAAGCGGACATGGCGGAAGCCGCGCGCCGGCTCAAAGGCTGGGCACGGCTCTCCGGAAGCTGAGAGGGGTAGCGGATGAAGGGGACGCGGTCGCGTCCCCTTCGAAGCGTGTCGGATCAGCCGCGGCGTCCGCCGGCGCCGAGCGACACGAAGCGCGGACCGATGTCCACGTGGATGTGGCTCATGCGGGCGTACGTCATGGTACCGCCGGAGGTGTGGTTGGCCCTCAGCCAGTTGACGATGGCCTGCTTGCGCGCGCCGGCGTCGAAATCGACCGCAAGGCCGAAGCCGTGCTTCGACGGTTTGCCGCTACCTGCAATGCGGGCGCCGGGACGGCACGTCGAGATCACCTTCACCGGACCGAATTGGGATTCGATGCGGGCAAGAAGCGCAGCCGCGGACGCCTGCAGGCACCCGCGCGAGGCCGTCGCCCCGCCACCGGAACGGGCGGCCGCTGTCACGGAACGCTTCGCGAGACGGGCCTTGCGACCGACGGCAGCCGTCTTGGCACCGTGGTGCTTCGCCTTGCCGTACGCCTTTTTCCCCGACTGCTTCGCGCCGTAGCGCTTCTTGGCAGTGGCCTTCGAGGCGCTCTGCTTGTGAACCTGCTTCACCGTCTTCCGGCCGTCGTGCTCGTACGGCGAGGCGACCGGACCGGCGTCTATGCGCGCGTGCGCAGGAGCGGCGAGGCTCGCAGCAGCGGCCATGGCCAGGACGGCCGCAAAAATCGACTTACTCATGGATAACTCCCTTGATGTCCCACCGATTTCCGGACCAAGAGAAGACGAGCCAAGTAGAACGGGCTCAAGGGTCCAGAAATTTCAAGTCGTACGCGACGGCCTCTAGTCGGAATGACCAAAGACATTCGCGTGACACCATGCCGGGATCGCGGCGTAATCAAGCTGAGAGCTGAAGGCTCATGTCGCCGCCCCCGATCATCGACATGACGGTGGCGCACTCATCAGCCGGGTATGGTGAAAATGAGACGCAGGCTGCGGCGCGGCGTAGCCGCGGCACATCGACGACTAAGTAGAAGTCCTGATATCGCTGAAAGAATCGCCATCGGGACTGCCTGACGAGAAAAATTGTCGCGCCTGCTGCGGGTTGCGACGATTGCAGGAGATAGAATGCGAAGAGGGTCGGCTGCGCGCCGACCCTCTTCTTGTCATTGAAACCAACCGGTCAGTCAGCCGCCGAGACGGCGCTGCCACCAGCCGCGCCGCACCGGCTGCTCGCTGCCGGCGTCGCTGCTGCCGGCCTGATCCGGCGAAACCACGACACGCTCGAGCTTGGGCTCGGCGGACGACGCCTGGCGCGCACGCACGCGGGCCAGCACGGCATTATCCTCGGGTGCTGGCACCGGTTGTTCCTCCGGGGCCGCAACGACGGCCGTATCGACAACAGCCGGGGTCGCGGTCTCTTCCTCGCGCCGCGGCCGCGAGCGGCCGTCGTCGGAACGCGATGTGGAGGCACGCCGGCGCGGTTCCTTCACCGGAGAGGGTGCTTCAAGCTCTACGGCCTCCACCGGCACGGCTTCTGCCGAGACGTCCGGGGCGTGATCGGCCTCATGGTCATGATCGGGAGCATCGTCGGCGGACGCCTCCGCAAGGTCGGACGTATTGCCGGACGCCTCGTCGGAACCGCGCCCGCGATCCCGTCCACGCCGGCCGCCACGGCGACCGCGACGCCGGCGTCTGCCGCCTTCCTCTTGTTGGCCGTTGCGCTCACCACGCCCACCGCCGGCAGCGCTCCGCGTCTCGGGATCCGTTTCGCCGTCATGGGCGTGCGAGTCGCCCTCGCCGAAGCCGTCGCCCTCCGCGCTCCCCGCGTCGACCGGCGGCGCGTCATGATCGTCGTCATAATCGTTGAACGGCTGAGCCCCCTCGTCGCGACGGCCATCGCCCCGCTGCTCGCGGCCTTCGCCGCCGCGCCGGCCACGCCGCCGCCTGCGGCGCCGGCCGCCGTCGCGACCCTCGTCCCGGTCCCGGTCCCGGCCACGCGGCTCCGCACCGCGCGCCACGACGTCCTCGTCCTCGCCCTCGGCCTCGTCCGCCTCGCCCTCGACGGCATCGCCGGTGAA
>JAFKKW010000349.1 GCA_017304275.1 Hyphomicrobiales bacterium
GAGCTATGTGCCGGCGCTGATCGCGCGTCACACGGATGAGTGGTTGTGGGTTGCGCGGACGGTGCGGCTTGGCACGCAAAGCCGGTTTCGGCTCGATGCCGTGCGGCTCACGCTGCCGGTCAGCGACGACAAGCGCCGCGACGCGCATCTGGCGACGGCGTCGATCTTCAAGCAGTTCGAGGCGTGGATCCGCGAGCATCCCGAACAGTGGCAGTGGTGGAATATCAGGCCGACGCCGGCAACCTCAGTGCGGCGGGAGGCGGCAACGGCCGAGACTCGACACCGCGTCTCCGGATAACGCTGGTCGCAAGGGCGGCGCGCGGGATAAGCGTCCGCCCTTGCTGACGAGCGGGCCTATTTCACGTCGAGCAGCTCGACATCAAAGATGAGCGTTGCATTGGGCGGGATGACTCCGCCAGCCCCGCGCGCGCCATAGCCGAGGTTCGGCGGAATGATCAGCGTGCGCTTGCCGCCGACCTTCATGGATGCCACGCCCTCGTCCCAGCCCGCGATCACCTGCCCCGTGCCGATGGCAAACTCGAAGGGCTGGCCGCGGTCGACGGAGCTGTCGAACTTGGTTCCCTTCTTGCCGTTCTCATAGAGCCAGCCGGTGTAGTGCATGACGCAGGTCTGGCCGGTGGCCGGGGTGGCGCCGGTGCCGGCGACGGTGTCGATGATCTTGAGGCCGGATGCCGTGGTGGCTGCCTCCGCCGCTGCAGGAGTGTGCGACGCGGCGGCGGTGAGGATCATGGCAAGGGCGGCGAAGACGCCAGTGCGCCGCAGAAACCGGATCATATTTTTCACTTCGTTGTCTCTCTTACAATTTCGTCGGTTGCCGATGGCCTATTGGTTTCCGGCAGCCTTCGCTTCCATTTCCTTCAGGTAGTTCTCGATGTCCTCCTGGGTCACCTCGTTGTTGGTGACGAGCGCCTTCAGGCATTCCTTGGAAAGATCGGTCGCTTTCGATTTCATGCAGGCGCGCAACTCGGGGCTGCCGACCTCGAGGTTGTCGCAGTGCTTGTGGTAGTCGTCGCGGCACGCGTTGCGGACTTCGTCGTTGACATCGGCCACGGCCGCTGACGCGGTGAGGCTGACGGTGAGTGTTGCAACTGCGAAAAGACGTTTCATGACGTAGATCCCTGTTGGCTATGGCCCTCTGAAGCCGACGAATCCTTAGCATATCTCCGAGGGCGGCGGTGAGGCGGGGCGCGTGGTCGCGCCTGGGCGACTGCCAAAAAAGTGCCGTCGTGCCGCAATGGACATTGTTTAGGCTCAAACTGGATGCTACCTCGGCGCTGCCGCCGGTACTTGCCTTTTCAGGGGGGCCGGTGGCGCGCCGGGAGACCCGAGGAGTTTGGTCGATGCCTAAAAGACTATTGCTTGCGATCGTGTCGGCGGTCGCTCTTTTGATGCCGCTCACGAGCGCCGAAGCACAGCGCCGCTGGGAGGACTGGAAGCCTGACAACCGCACCGATTGGGACCTTTTGGGCTCGGCGCAGATCGGGACCCGGGTCGAGCGCGAAACGATCGATGTCGGCCGCCGTGAAGGGCGGTTCAGCTCCATCGGGTTCACTGTCACGGGCGGCGATGCGCGCGTGGAGGAGCTCAAGATCTACTACGGCGGCGGGGAGAGCGATGTTCTTCGCGTCGGCGAGGTGTTCAAGGCAGGCTCGCGCTCGCGTCCGATCGATCTTCCGGGGCGTTCGACCTTCATTCAGCGCATCGAGATCGCCTATCGCGCCTTTGGGCCGGTGAAGATCGACTTCTACGGAGAGAAGCGCCGGGCTCCCGAGTGGTCCTCGCTCGGATGTCAACGCGTGGGCTTCCTCGAGACGAAAGACGTCATCCGCGTCGGCCGTCGCGAAGGCGCGTTCCGGGCGCTGAAGCTTCAGGTCAACGACGGCACCTTGCGGCTCAACCGCATGAAGGTGGTGTTCGACGATCGCTCGTCGCAGGTGCTCGATGTACGCGCCGCGATTCCCAAGGGCACAGAGACGCGTCCGATCGATCTCGACGGTCGTCGACGCGTCATCGATCGCATTGAGCTCGAGTATCTGCCGTCCCTCAATCTGAAGAAAGGCCCGGAGGTGTGCATCCTGGCGCTGGAAGCACGCGGGCCGGGCTTCGGTCCCGGAGGCGGACCCGGGCCTGGTCCCGGTCCCGGTCGCCGGTAAGTCAGAAACTCGACATCCCACCGCGGGCATCCTCGGGGGCCCGCGATCTGAATTCTCCGATGGAGGACCATTCATGATCAAATCGATTGCCGCTGCGGCGGCACTGTTCGCTACCCTGGTGGTGACGCCGGTCTTCGCGGCGCCGCCTGCCGATCAGGATGCCTGCAACAGCCTGGCCTTCAGCCTGGCTGAAAAGGCCGCCAGCAAGAAACTCGCCGACGCGCAGGCCGTGAAGGTCGACGAGTTGATCGGCAAGCTCGAAGGCCAGTGCAGCGAGAGCAAGTTCGCGGACGCGGATGCGACCGCGAAGGAGATCGAAGCCGCGCTCAAATAGAACGCCTCCGCGCTCACGCGGGGATAGGAAGGCGGCTCCTTAGGGGGAGCCGCCTTTTCCGTTTCTGCGCGGTCCCCACCGGCTTCGGTTTCCGCGGCTGTGCCGGATCGGCAGCCAGGATCGCCCCGAGCGGGGCCTTTACCCTTTTCGGACGCCGAGTGGGCTTGCGCACAGCCCGGCTTTTTGCTCATACCCAGGGGATTACGGCGCTTCCTACCCAGGCGGCGCCGGACCCGGCCCGGCAGGGGCGCAACGATGCGAGAACGGAGTGCACGACATGACGGACACGACCCTCACCGATGAGATCGCCGCGCTGAAGCGGCAGGTCTCCGAGCTTTCCGGGCTCTCGCTTGCCACGGGTGTGATCCTCACGCAGCTGCTGCAGTCGATGACGCTCAAGGAGCTCAGCCCGCAGCGGGCGGCGACCAAGATCATCAACAGCGCGCGAGAGGCCGTCGAGGGCTTCACGTCGATGCCGGGCCACGAGGATCCGATCATGAAGGCGCGGGCGCTGGATGCCGTCGAACAGTACGAGACCCAGATCCGGAGCGTGCTGCCGGTCTGATGATTTCTCGCCGGCGCCGCCCAGTGTAGCGGCGTCCGGCGCGGCGCGCATAAATCCTCTCACAGCGCGGTGACGCGCCGTGAGGGAGATGCCCGGACCGATATCCGTTCGGCCTAAACCAGGAAGTAGGCCATCAGGATCAGGAGCAGCGCAATGGCGCCGCGCGACAGGCGCACGCCTCGCAGGAAAGAATGATAGAAGGCGATGTGCTCAGCGTAGTCGGCATCTGCGACGGGATCGGCGGTCACCATGGGCTTATCCTCCGGTGTCGTCCCTCGGTTTGGTCCCCGCGCCGCGACAGTGCCACGGCCACAGCCCGGTGCAAGGGGTGATGCGCAGATTGGAGGGGAAAGCCCGCTACGGCGTGACGGGCGACCTCTATTTCTTGTGCTCGAGCAGGATCTGGCCTTTCTGCTGAATCGCGCCCTGGATCATCTCGCCGAAGCGTTGCAGCAGCCAGGGCAGGGTGACCTCGATGCGCACGTCCTTGTCGGCGACGTCCACTTTGCCCCATGCCTCCTGGCCCATGGCGTTGAGACGGAAATTCATGGTGTCGCCGACCCAGGCTTCCTCGTCGAGCGAGAACATGGGGAGGGTGGCGGTGGCCTTGGCGAGACCGCCTTTCAGCCTGCGGGCGGCTTCGTCCTTGCCGAGGCTGTGTGGAATCGTGACGATGAGCGGTTTCGACATGCGGTCCTCTTCGGCGAGTGTCCTGCTCCGATAAGTAGGTTACCCGCCGCTATATCACCACTCCTGCGAGGGCGGTCCGGAGACCGCACGGTGCGCCAGCAGTCTAATCCCGCTTGGCGCCCGGGGGGATAAGCGGGCAACGTCCTCTCTGCGCGCCAAGACGAGATCGGGTGCTGCATCGGCGCGTGGCTGCGGTCAGTTGGGATGCTCGGGATAATACTTCAGCGAGCGCTTGCAGGCTTCCTCGTAGTCTTGCCGGCTCATCTGCGTTTGCGGATCCCAGCTTTTCATGCATTCGGCGATGTCGGCTTCCGTGACGGGGTGGCTCTGCGGCTGCAACTCCTTCTCGATCGTGGCGTCGGAGGGCGGCGGTTTGGCCGGTATGTCCTGTGCGATCGCCAAGGCGGCACTTCCCGAGAGCGCGAGGGTTACGGCGGCGGTGCGAAGGCTGAGGCGGACCATACGCGCCTGCATGGCGATGCTCCTTTTCTCGTTCGGCATTGTTTCGGCAACTCGTTTTGTCTGCCGGAGAACGCCGAGAAGCATGATGGCCGCGCGGGGGCGGAATACAAGCATGCGCGCGCGGACATAGTAACTAGGATGATTACCAGGGCCCGCCTAGTGACCTGCGTTGGGCTCTGCGGGCAGATCTATTCGAGAGCTCCGTGCTTGAGGGCATTGAACCTGTCGCGGGCTTTCTCGAACTTCGGCGTGAAGAGCCACATGGCATCGAGGATCTCGCGGTAGGTGGCGGAGGTCTTGGCGCGGTTCTCCTTGCCGAAGGTGAAGATCGAGTTGTTGCGCAGGAAGCCCATCACGCGCTTGTCCGAGATGCGGTACGTTTCGACGTTGCCGGATCTGAGGGCGGCGCGGGTCGGCGTCGGTACGATCTGGATGAGCTGGAACAGCTTCATCTGGTCGATCTCGTCGGGCAACATCTTCTGGATGGCCGGGATGTCGGCGAACAGGTCCGCATGCGCGTTCATGAGGCCGTTGCGCACGGCGAGCCAGTGGTTGTAGCGCTGGTCGATCCTGGCGGCGCGGGCTTCCTCGGCGTCGTCGCGGGCGGCGAGCTTGGGATCGCGCTTCGCCACCTGCTTCTTGATCGCCGCCCACTTTCTGCGGCCATTGCGATCTTCGGACGTGCCGGTCTGCAGGCTGCCTTTGTATTTATCGGAGCGTGCGTTGCCGATGTTCTGGCGCGCGTTGGTCTCGGCGAAGAAGATGCCGAGGCTGATGCGACCCGCGGCGTCCGCGGTCGTTGCGTCGGCGCCTTTGGCACGGGCGATGGCGCGCCCAAGGTCGACGACGTCCTTCATCGGCATCTTCGAGGCCTGCGCAAATTTCGGCGGCGCCTGCATGATCGCGAAGAGATCAGTGTATTGGTCGATCAGCGGCTCGATGGCGACGTCGAAGTGATCGGGCGGGACGCCGAACTTGTTCGGCGGGCCGATGCGCGACGGCAGCGCATCGGTCAGGTCCTTGTAGGTGCTCATGACCTTGAGGCGCGCGAGGTAGACGGCCTGGCCCGGCAGGCTGGGCAGTTTCTTGCCGGCGTCGATCTCGGCGCGGCGCTCGCGCAGGATCTTTTTGAAGCCGGTGAGGGCGTCATCGTAAGCAGCGACGGCTGCGACCTGCGCCTTGGTGAGCTTTGCCTCGGAATGGGCTGGTGTGAGCGCAACGACGGTCAGCGCGAGGGCGGCCGCGAGTGCGTGCCACGGTCGTGCACGGATTGACGAAAGAGATGTCATGGAGCGACCATAGCGGTCGCACGCCGACGCGTCACGCCATACGGCCAGAGTGGTCGAGCTTTGCGCGGGGCGCGCGAAAGGCGCGGCATCCCCTGGCGTACGGCGGCACCCGCTAGACGGCAATCTCGCCGTGCTCCGCGCCGTTCCAGTAGCGGATCTTTTCGGCGTGCACCTTCAGCATGACGACGCCGGGCGTGTCGATACCCTGCTCGAACCATGCGTCCAGGTCCGGAGACCAGTGCGGTTCGAATTGCGCCTTGTCGCGGATCACCTGCGCCTGGCCCTCGACGGCGATGTACACGCCGCCGCCGCCGAGCAGGCCCGGCTTCGACGAGAAGGCCAGCGCGACGTGCGGGTCGCGCTGGATCTCGTGCACCATGCGGGCGGTCTCACGGGTGAAATAATAGGACTCCCCGTCGTAGTCGACATCGGCATTGTTGCTCATCGGGCGGCTGGTGATCTGGCCGTCGTCGGTTTTCGTCGAGAGCATGGCGATATCGATGCCGCGCATGTCGCTTGCGAGATCGTCGAGGGATTTGGTGGCCATGGCGTTTCTCCGGTTTTTGCTCAGCTTCAACGGAACAGGGCCGATGCAGGTTCCCCGTGGGCCGCTTCGTGCCGGTCACGCGCTACGGCGGCCGTGGGTTCTTTTGCAGTGCATCGTGGATGGCGGCCTTCACGGCCATGACGTTTCAGGATACGGAGGATATGGTCCGCTTGCTGAGGTTATGGTCGGGAGGTCGTTGCATGACTGCCTACTATGTGAATACCGCTGCCCAACCCACCGGCGAGCACGAGGTCCACAAGCAGGGCTGCGAATGGATGCCTCAATCGCGGACCTATCTCGGCGAGTTTGAAAGCTGCGGTCCAGCCATCGCGGCGGCGCGGCAGCGCTATCGCAAGGTGGACGGCTGCGCGACCTGCGCGCCGGAGTGCCATACGCGCTGAGGGGCGTGGATCGGGTGCGCCGGGCGCGCGCGGGTTGGGAGCGCCGCCGCTCTCACCGGCGCTTGCGGGCTTTAGCGGTGCTTGCACCCTGGCCAGCAGCACGGCCGCCGCTTGCCAGCTTCGAGATTTTCGCAGCCCCAGGTAATGCGCTTTTCGCGCGTCTCGGCTTTCTTGGCGGACGTGATCCAGCAGATCCACTCATTGCGGGCCAGCGGGGTGATGTCGCGCCACGTCGCCAGCGCGGCTTTGTTCTTGCGCAGCGCGTTGGCCAAGTCCGGCGGCAACGTGTGAACGGTGCCGCCTTCGAGCGGCTCGACTGTCCGCGCTTTTGGCCGGGATTTGGTCTTGGCGTCGCTGATCTTGGTAGCGGTCATGGGCGTCAGTCTAACCCCGCAAGGGCGGAGCGTCGACCCGGGAGGCCGTCGCGGCGCAACGGATGTCGGTGACGGCGGGATGGTGGCGCGCGGCTTTTTCTTGCACGCCTCCGGCATGACGGAATAGCCGCGAGGCGTGAGGACGCGCGGGTGGTGGGATCAGGTGGGGTCAAACAGCGGGGGTCGCGTCGGAGACGCGCAAAGTGAAGTGCGTGAGAACTCCGGGGAGCGGAGCGGCAGGCCGTGGGTAACACTCGGGATGCGGCCTAGACCGCCCCGCTGCTGCGATCGTCTTGGAACTTGGTTCCGGTATGACCCGGCGCCTCCGCGACGAACCTCCACCGATGCGAAGCCGTATGCCCGAACATCCACCGTGCATACGTTCGGCTGATCGGCCCATCCGCCGAGCAGCGCAGCTCCACACCTTTCCAGCCTAGCTGATGGTACCAGTGTTGAGGGGAGGCGCAGCTCCCGCTCACCATTGTTCGCGCTCGCCTCCGGCAAGACCGTCCAGCTCGCGTCATGCCGTAGGCATGCACCAATAGAGCGCCCCCGGATGAGCGGGATGCGGAGAGGTTACGGCTGGGACAGGGGAGCGGGGATAAGATCTAGTAGGGAAGCTACCCGAGAGCCATAGGCGAAATTTCAGTGAGACGCTCGGAGCGGTCCGTCGCTTTCAAACTGCGATGGCGCGCTTCGATCCAAAGGTAAGAGACATCGAATGGGCATTGCACTCGTTGCCATCGAGCCCGATGGTCGCATCGACACTCCGCTTGACCTGAGCGCGCACGCCGCGGACGTCATCCCGATGACGCTCGACAACTACAAGGCCCGGGGCAGCTTCGCGCCGTGGCTCTGCTACATGACGTTCGACGGTGGGATCAACGTCGGGACGTGCGGTTTCACGGGGCCGCCGACCGGCGATGTCGTGGAGATCGCCTACTACACGTTTCCGGAGCATGAGCGGCGCGGCTACGCGCAACAGGCGGCCCGGGCGCTCGTCGGCATTGCGCGTGGTGCGAAACCAGGGGTCGTCGTCACGGCCCACACGCTGCCGGAAGACGGCCCATCCTGTCAGGTGCTTCGCAACTGCGGTTTCACCCATACGGGTTCGCGCGACCATCCAGAAGACGGCCCGATCTGGGTTTGGACGTTCGCAGGATCGTAGGGCGGCTGTCGGCGTGATGCGGCTATCTCATGCCAGGGATGGGGGGCGCCGTTTCGGCTTCTGTGCCGTGATATTGGGCGATGAGGGCCGCGTCGGCGCCTCTCCTTGTCCTTGAGAAGGAGAGGCGTCGATGGACGCTAGAATGAAATTCCAACGCCAATGGAGATGGACCCGGAGATGCCGGTTACGGCAGAGTTCTTGGCCGAGAGAGCGCTTGGGATTCCGTGATCGACACACGCGGCCTGGAAGAGACCGACACGGTCCTTAGGAACGACGCAGGGGAAGTTGATTTCGAGATTGGCGCCGCCTGCGACCGCGAAAAAGTCCTTGATGTCGCTGAGTGAGAGGGCGCTGGGGCCTGAGACCAGAAGGTGGGATGGGGGTTTCGCTCCTTTTGCCACCTCGGCCAAGTCGGTAATGATCCTCACCCAGGCGTCGTTCATGACGGTGCCGATAATTGCGGAAACGCGATCAAATGCTTCTGTCGTCATGTGAAATTCCTTTGCGGCAATAAAGTTGCGCGATCAAGATATCACAACTTTAAATTGTGTAAAGGCATCACCTCTATACTCCGCTACCTTTCAATCGACGTACCAGCAAATCCTTCAAATACCGCCTCGTGTAGCTTTCGTTCACCGCTGCGACATCCTCCGGTGGGCCTCGGGCGACGATCTTGCCGCCCGCCGTCGCTGCCTCCGGGATTTGCGCGTGTCTCTTTGATCCCGCAGGAACAGGCGATGTGTGCGGCCTTCGCTATCGTGCCGCGTGATGACGGGTTGCGTCTTTGCGCAGGAGCATGGCTATGACGGTGACAGGCATTTTCGATGCTGTGTTCGTGAACCAGCTGTTCGGCACGACCGAGCGCGGGGAGACGATCTTCTATCCGCACGGCAAGGGCGCGACCGGATATCTCGTGCCGCCCGAGCGCGAGGCGGGCTTGAGGACCGGTCTTCGGTGGCTGACGTTCGTCGCGCTGTTCGGGAGCTATGTGCTGGTCGCGCTCATCCCCCGTATCGTCGAGGCTTGGTTGGGGTTCGCCCTGCCGCTCCCCTGGTTTATCGGCGGGGCCGTGGTTGCTGCCGTCGTCATGATCGGCGCCATCATCTATTTTCTGAGGCGCTCGGCGGTGGGGCTGGAGGCTGTTGCTCCACAAGGTTAATTGCTCTTTCAATCTATTTAGATGTTTGAGCGATTGCTCGCTTTTTTCTTGTGGCCAATTGCAAGCAATATTTGTTCTAGTCCCCCATTGTAGCTTTCCCGAAAATCGGCGTATTTCCGTCTCGCAAGAATGGGTGGCAATGCGCAGTCTTCAAGCAATGCTGGCAGGAGGTGTATTCTTTTTTTCTCGATTTCTGCCAAAAATTTTGTTTCCCACTCTATTTTCACCCATTCAGACTCTGCTGCTGTCTTTGAGAACAATAGAAGCATGTACTCGCAATCTATTATCCCTTGCTGAAGCTTGTCAATAATTTACTCTCCGACTCCGATTTTATACTCGTCTAGCCAAGGGTTGTGACCAAGAGTGACGAGGTCGTCGTGAATCATCCTGACGACGCCTTTGTCTGCGCTGCTATGTGCGAGGTAGATGCTTTTTCCTTTTGTGGTGCGTCCGTGCTTTCCTCTCAAATTACGCTCCTCAAGTATGCCATAAATGTAGCCTTTCTCCACTAGTATTGAGCAAAAATATCTATAGTCATCTGAATCCAACTCTCCAAATTTGTAGTCTCTCATAACTTCGTTGGCGATGTCTTGGTGCCTGTGAAACAGATCTCCGATTGTTGGCTCTTTTAGATATCTTTTATCGATTTGAAAGTAGCCGCGCGTTTGGAGCGGGTGCCCGAAATATACAACTCCTTGGAAGGGGTTATCGCCATCGTCATCATAATCTCCTACGCGACCCGCATGAGATCCTTTAGTTATGAGGACGGGTCCATAAGGAATCTCTGGTATTGGCCAACGTTTTTTATTTGATTTGGCCGGTTTCGCAGGTTTCTTTTTTGGACTGGTGGCCATGCTATTCCGCCGCGTGTTTTTTGCCGTTGCCGGTTTTGGTCGAGCGGGAGCGGCGTGTGAGCAGGTCCTTCAGATACCGTCCCGTGTAGCTTTCCTTCACCGCCGCAACATCCTCGGGTGTGCCTTGGGCGACGATCTTGCCGCCGCCGTCGCCGCCTTCGGGGCCGAGGTCGATGATCCAGTCGGCGGTCTTGATCACTTCCAGATTGTGCTCGATGACGACGACCGTGTTGCCGGCGTCGGCAAGCTCGTGCAGCACCTCGAGCAGCTTCGCCACGTCGTGGAAGTGCAGGCCCGTGGTCGGCTCGTCGAGGATGTAGAGCGTGCGTCCGGTGGCGCGGCGGCTCAGCTCCTTCGACAGCTTGATGCGCTGCGCCTCGCCGCCCGAGAGCGTCGTCGCCTGCTGGCCGATGTGGATGTAGCCGAGGCCGACGCGGGCCAGCGTTTCGAGCTTATCGCGGATCGGCGGCACGGCCTGGAAGAAGCTCGCGCCTTCCTCCACCGTCATGTCGAGCACGTCGGCGATGGATTTGTCGCGGAAGAGGACCTCCAGCGTCTCGCGGTTGTAGCGCTTGCCCTTGCACACGTCGCAGGTGACGTAGACGTCGGGCAGGAAGTGCATCTCGATCTTGATGACGCCGTCGCCCTGGCACGCCTCGCAGCGGCCGCCCTTGACGTTGAACGAGAAGCGGCCGGGGCCGTAGCCGCGCACCTTGCTTTCGGGGAGGCCCGAAAACCAGTCGCGGATCGGCGTGAAGGCGCCGGTGTAGGTGGCAGGATTGGAGCGCGGCGTGCGGCCGATGGGCGACTGGTCGATGTCGATGACCTTGTCGAGCTGGTCGAGGCCTTCGAGCTTGTCGAAGGGCGCCGGGTGCTCGCGCGCGTTGTTCAGGCGGCGTGCGACGGCCTTGTAGACGGTGTCGATCAGGAACGTGGATTTGCCGCCGCCCGAGACGCCGGTGATGCAGGTGAAGAGGCCGAGCGGAATCTCGGCGGTGACGTTCTGCAGGTTGTTGCCGCGGGCGCCGGTGACCTTCAGCGTGCGCTTCCTGTCGAAGGGGCGGCGCTTCTTCGGCAGCGGGATCTGGCGCTCGCCGGAGAGGTACTGGCCGGTGAGGCTTTTCGGGCTCGCCATGATGTCGTCGGGCGAGCCTTGGGCGATGATCTCGCCGCCGTGGACGCCGGCGCCGGGGCCGATGTCGACGACGTAA
>JAFKKW010000350.1 GCA_017304275.1 Hyphomicrobiales bacterium
TCAAGGAGGGCGCGTCGTGGACCTACGATGCGGGCAAGTTCCACTCCAAGGCGTCCAATCCGCTGAGCTTCGGCATCGCGGATATCGATCTCGAGAAGCAGACGGCGACCATCAAGGCCTCGCGCGAGGCCGCGCCCGGCAAGCTCAGCGTCGTGCGCGCCATCAACGCCAACCATTTCATCGAGGTCGTCAACGAGGGTTTCCTCAACCTCACCACGGTGTACGACAAGGATGCGACGACGGGGACGTATCCGGCCGTGCACTCCCGTCATGGCGGCGTGCTCGGAAGCCCCGTCTTCGGCCAGTACACGGGATTCTGCACAGACGAGTGAGCCTCGTCCGCCCATGGCACTCAACATCATCAAGCTTTGCGTCGGCGCCGCCTCGATCGAGGACCTGGCCCAATGGCAGAAGGAGCGGCTTCGCGAGCAGAAGGCGCGAGGCGAGACGCCGCGCGTTTTTCACGGAACGTTGCAGACGCCGAAACGGAAGGCGGAGCTCAAGGGCGGATCGCTCTACTGGGTCATCAAAGGCGTGGTGCAGGTGCGCCAGGCGCTGGTCGGCTTCGAGGACGGCACGAAAGAGGACGGATCGCCCTGCTGCCTGATCCTGCTCGACCGCAAGCTGGTGCCGGTGCGGCCCGTGCCGCGCCGTGCGTTCCAGGGCTGGCGCTACCTTACGGAGGACGACGCGCCGCCGGATCTCGTTCAGGGGCGGGGTGACGATCTTTCCGCGCTGCCGCCCGAGATGCGCCGCGCGCTGATCGAACTCGGCTTGATCTAGAGGCTCCCTACCGATGAAACGGCCCCCTCTCACGCGCATCATTCGCGAGCTTTCCAAGCTCGTGCCCTTCGTCGGGCCGGAGGCGCAGGAGCGGGCGCGCGGGCGGCCCTTCAAGGCGCGGCTCGGCGCCAACGAAAGCCTGTTCGGGCCGAGTCCGGCTTCGATCCGCGCGATGGCCGCGGCGGCGGCGGACACCTGGATGTATGCGGATCCGGAAAGCCAAGAGCTGCGGGACGCGCTTGCGCGCCACCACGGCGTGCGGGCCGACAACGTCGTGATCGGCGAGGGGATCGACGGATTGCTGGGACTTGCCGTCCGGGCGGCGGCGGAGCCGGGCGCCGCGGTCGTGACCTCGGACGGCGCCTACCCGACCTTCAATTTCCACGTCGCCGCACAGGGCGCGCGGCTGGTGAAGGTTCCGTTTCGCGACGACAAGGAGGATCTCGGCGCGCTGCTCGATGCCACGCGCCGACATGACGCCTCCATCCTTTACGTGTCCAACCCTGACAATCCGATGGGGTCGTGGTGGGAGGCGGACGACATTCTGGGCCTGATCGCGGAACTGCCGGACGGCGTGCTGCTCCTGCTCGACGAAGCCTATTGCGATACCGCGCCGCCCTCCGCCATTCCGCCGATCGACGTTTCAAACCCGCAGGTTCTGCGGCTCAGGACGTTCTCAAAGGCGTACGGGCTCGCAGGCGCGCGGATCGGCTATGCGGTCGGCGACGCCGAATTAATCGCTGTCTTCGACAAGGTTCGAAATCACTACGGGATCAACCGATCTGGTCAGATCGGGGCCCTAGCAGCTTTAATCGATCAACCCTATCTAACCCAGGCGGTCGGCAAAATCGGCCGCGCCCGCGACAGGATCGCCGCGATCGCCCGTAGCAACGGGCTCTGTCCGCTGCCGTCGGCCGCGAACTTCGTGACCATCGACTGCGGTGCGGACGGCGCCTTCGCGCGGGCCGTGCTGGACGAGCTTCTGGCGCAGGACGTGTTCGCGCGCAAGCCAGGCGTGGCGCCGCTCGACCGGTGCATCCGGATCTCCTGCGGACGCAACGAGGATCTTGCGGTCTTCGAAAGCGTTCTACCTGCGGCTCTCTCGGCGGCGCGAGAGAAGGTGCACAGAAATAGTTGAACCGACCGCGGTCCGCGGCACGGGGCCGCGCGTATACTTACAGAATCGCCGGTCCGCCACGAAACCGGGTTCGCTCGTGACAAACGTAAAAGGGGAGACTGATGCAGAAAGCCGCTTGGAGCCTAGCTCTCTCTTCAGCATTTGCCGTCGTAACGGCCGGCGCGCTGGTGACGCCGGCCTTTGCCGATCCCGATCTTGCCGGGTCGTGGAAGGGCGCCGGCACAGTGACGTATAGCTCGGGCGCAAAGGAGCAGGCCCGCTGCCGCGCCCGTTTCAGCCCGAGCGGCGCGCGCGCCTACGACGTGAGCGCAACCTGCGCGACGCAGTCGGGTACGGTTTCGCAGACGGCGTTCGTGCGCGGCCGGGGCAGCAACTACCGGGGCACGTTCTACAACCCGGAGTTCGACACCTCTGGCAAGATCCAAATCTCGGTCAGCGGGCACAGCCAGGTGGTGCGGCTCACCAGCGACAAGGGCTCGGCGATCATCCGGCTGTCGCGGTAGGCATCGCTTTTCCAAGGTCCTGACGCCATCCCGCGTCGGATCGGTGGTCCGAAGCGGCGATGCGCGGAGCTATTTGCCGGGACCCTGGAACAGCAACTGGAACGAGCCCGCGCCGGTCGTGTTCTTGGACACTTTTTTGCGCCTTATGATGCGTTTGCGCGGCCGCTCCGCCGCGGGCGACGCCGTCGAGCCGGTCTCGATCTCGGAAACCCTGTCCGTGCGGGCGACGACGCCGCTTGCGGGGTTCTGCGGCACCAGCGCATGCGTTTGCGGCGCATGATCGAGGAACGATGCTGGGTCTGTGTCGAGCGTGATGTTCTGGGCCACCAGATGCGAAAGCTGTTGCGGCGCGGCTGCGGCAACCGATCCGCCGGCTGCGACGTGGCCAGGAGCCTCGGGCTCATTTACGGCTACGGGCGTCTCGTCCCACGAGTTGCCGTGGAGCGTGAGCGCCGCGACAGGAATAGCTGCCAGAGACAGCACGGCGAGAGCGCTTGCGGCGCGCGTCGTCAGGCTCATGTTCGTCTCCCCTCATGGTGCTCGGCGGCTGGATGTGTGCACAAACCGGCGCGCTCTCGTCCGTCGGTGGACACGGATGCACGGGCGACATTTTAGATAATGTCTGATTAATATTTTACTTAGCTTTACTCTGAGCGCAGATCATCCATACGATATATCTGTATGATTCGTCTAGCATTTTCAGGCTAAGTATGGGTGGTTACCGCAACAAAATCAGGGTCTTCCTGGGCGCGGCGCTCAAACGCCAGGAAGTCGTAGTAGCCGCAACGGCCTTTGCCGGGGAACGACCGGCAGACGCCCGGACGCGCCGGGTAGATCGTGCAGCGGCGCTTCTCGGTATCGAAGAAACGGCAGATGGCGCCGAAGTAGCGGTCACGCTTGCGCTTCATCGCGTACTTGCGGCCGTGGGCCTCGCGCGTGAAGGCGCGCTTGGCTTCCTCGAAGCCCATGCCGTGATAGCGGGCCAGGCGTTCCACGTCGCGCTTGTCGAGGGCGATCAGCGGATAGGAACAGCAGTACCCGGGACACTTCTTGCAGTCGTACACGAAGGCAGCTTCCGTCTCTCGATCCCGGCCTGCGGCAGTGCCGTGGCGCGGGCCATATCCCCACGCGGGCGATAAACCATTTCGCCGGGCGCGTGCTCTCTTCCGTCCCTGTTAACTTCCATTGCCGCCGACGGCAATGTTAAAGCCCGAGGGGGACAACAGTTTCCGTAGCGGTTGTGACTCGTTCCGGGGCGCGGGGGCAACGATTGCGGAAAAAGTGGGCGCACCCGGCGCCCGGTGCCTTGGCCGGGAGACACACTTTCTCCTTTAATGTCGACGCATGTCAGTACCCGTATTTTGTCGAGGGGTCCCGGAATGACGGATTTGGCTCGCGGCGCGCCCGAGGGGGAAACGCCGGTCAACCCGTATAGCCTGCTCGAAGCGGTGAATCATTCGAGCGACACGGCGCATACGAGTTGGCTCATCTTCCTCGCCATCATGGCCTATTTCGTCGTCGCGGTGGCCGGCGTCACGCATAAGGACCTTCTGCTCGACACGGCGGTCTCGCTGCCGATCCTCCAGGTCGACATCCCGCTCACGCAGTTCTTTCGCTTCGTGCCCATCGTGCTCGTGCTGCTGCACCTCGGGGTGGTGTCGCGGCTCGCGCTGCTCGCGCGCGAGACGTTGGAATTCGACTATGCCATCAGGCTGCTCGAGACGACCGACAGGCGGACGCATCCGCTGCGGCTCGAGCTCAACAATTTCTTCTTCGTGCAGGCGATCGCCGGACCGTGCCGCAGCCGCGTGATGAGCTGCCTCCTGTATGGCATGAGCTGGCTGACGCTGGTCGTATTGCCCGTCCTCCTGCTCGTCTACATCCAGGTCGTCTTCCTGCCCTACCACGACGTCGGCATCACCTGGACGCACCGCATCGCGATCCTGGTCGACATCGCCATGCTGATGTCTATCGGCCTGTTCCTGATGCGGGCCGAGACGAGCTTCACGCAGGCCTTCATGCGGACCACGTCGGCGCATCCGGTCAGCTTCGTCGCCACCATCGTCGTGCTGCTGGTCGTGTGGATCCTCTCGTTCTTCGTCGCGACCATTCCCGGCGAGCAGGCCGACCGCTTCACGCAGAGCGTGCTCGGCTTCAACAACGAGGACGAGAGCGGGCAGCCGCGCCTCGTGTCGGGGTTCGCAATTCCGTTCCTGGCCTTCGGCCCCGAGGGGTCGTTGCTCGGGCTCTTCAAGCGCAATCTCGAGGTGGTCGATACCGACCTGGTCTCGGGAAAAGACCTCGCGCCCGGAGAGCCCTCCATCAGCGTGCGCGGTCGCGACCTCCGGTTCGCGAGGCTCGATCGGTCCGACTTGCATCAGGTGGACCTCACCGGCAGCGATCTGCGCGGGGCGTCCCTGGTCGGGGCGGATCTGCGGGGCGCGTGGCTGCAATGCGCCGACATCACGCAGCTCATGGTGACGAACGACCGCGAGGCGCTCGACTGCACGACGGCGCGGCGCGCGAGGTTCACGCGCGCGCGGCTCGACGGGGCGCGCCTGACGGGCGCGGATCTGCGCGGGGCAAGGTTCGACGAGGCAAAGCTCGAAGGCGCGGAACTCGCTTACGCTTTGCTGCAGGACGCGAACTTCGCGTCGGCGCGGCTCGAAAAAGCCGATCTCACGGGCGGGGTGCAGGCGCAGGGGGCGAATTTCATTGTCGCCAACCTGCAGGGCGCCGACCTGACGGGGGCCACGCTTACGGGCGCGGATTTCGCGAACGCCGATCTCACCGCCGCGATCCTTGCCTACGCGCATCTCGACGCCGCCAACTTGCGCGACGCCAAGCTCGCGGGAGCATCGCTCTACCGCGCGACCCTGTACGGAGCCCAACTGGGCGGCGCCAGCGTGACGGGCGCGGATCTCAGAGAGGCGAAGGTCTGGCATACAGTGCCGCCGGTGCCCGACCCGGATGCGTTCGCCGACCTCAGCGGCATTCAGGTCGCGGCCATCACCGAAGCCCAGGCCGCCGACCTGACGGCGGCTGTGGAGCGCATCGAGGGGCGGCCTACGAAGGCGCGCGTGAGCGAAGCTGTCGCGCCGCTGGTCGATCTTCGGGCGGCGGCCGGGTGGAGCGGATCGACCGATTACGGGGCCTGGCACGGCCTTGCGGCAGCCGGCGCGCAGACCTATCCGGATCTCTACCGGCCGCGTATCACGGATTATCTCCTGCGCCAGGTCTGCCGGTCGCGCTGGAGCAACGGAGCGGTGGCGACCGGCCTGGCGCGCCGCGCCGTGCGGCAAGAGTTCCAGGGCGACCTGATCGCCCTCTACGACCGGCTTGCCGACGCGTCGTGTCCGGCGTCGAAAACGGTCGCGCCGCAGGCGCTCAAGGATCTCGCGGTGGCCGCCGACATCGCGCGCGGCGGCTAGCCTTTGGGCTTGCGCGGATCGGGTCGGCGCGCTAGAACATATCCAGAACATGGATGCGATTTGTTCCCCCGCGATGCGAGGGGCGGCCGCCGATGGTGTGCGAGCTGCGGCGGGCAACCCCGCGTCAGGCCGCCGAATTCTTGAAAAAGGCTTGGATAAACGCGGCGCCGCTTTGCGGCTCGTTCGCGTCCCGGGTCCGATGCGGGTAGGGTGCTGCAACTTGAGTCGCGCGGCGGCCGGACACGCGCCCGCCGCCCTCTTCGCCCAGCCGCCGCCTCGCAGATCGCGCGCGGCAACATGGTGTGCGCCAAACAGGGAGTAACGACATGGCCGGATCGGTCAACAAGGTGATCCTGGTCGGAAACCTCGGGCGCGATCCCGAGATCCGCCGCACGCAGGACGGGCGCCCGATCGCCAACCTGCGCATCGCCACCAGCGAGAGCTGGAAGGATCGCAACAGCGGCGAGCGGCGCGAGAAGACCGAATGGCATTCGGTCGTGATCTTCAACGAGAACCTGTGCCGGGTTGCCGAGCAGTACCTGCGCAAGGGCTCCAAGGTCTACATCGAGGGCCAATTGCAGACGCGCAAGTGGCAGGACCAGCAGGGTCAGGACCGCTACTCGACGGAGGTCGTGCTGCAGGGGTTCAACGGCCAGCTCACGATGCTCGACGGCCGGGCGGGCGCCGGCGGCGGTCTCGCGGAAGGCGGGCAGAGCGACTACGAGGGCGACAGCGGCGGCTTTGGCGGCGGGTCGAGCGAGCCGAAGCGGGCCTCGCGCGGCGGCGGCTCGAAGAGTCCGGCCCTCGACAAGCCTTTCGACGACGAGATTCCGTTCTGAGATCGGCAGCAGGCAAGAGTGATCGGGGCGCGCGTGCGTCGGCCTAGATTGTTTCCGACTTAGCCGGAATCGGTTCCTCCCTCTCACCCGCCTTCCTCGCGATGCTCGGAAGTCGGCCTCTCCCCGCCGGGGAGAGGCGAAGGGTTGCGATAGATTTAGGTGCGGCTGCTCCCACCTAAGTCAGAACGGCTCTGGAGTGCTTCCGGAAAAGTGGGAACCGGGTCATGGCGAAGCGGTGCCCTCACGAAGTCCGATAAGAAGCACGGCCAAACAAAGGCCTAGAGCCGTTCCCCGATTCCGACAAAACCGGAACGGCTCTAGCGTTTGTGCTTGGCGCGCTTGCGGCCTTTGCGGCTCGTGCGTTCGGCAGGTGATGGGGCGCGGGGCTCCGCGCGCTTGGGCGTCGGCTGCGGTTGTGCGGGGAGCGGCGCAGGTGCCGCGGCAATGAGGGGGTCCTCTGCTGGCGGCGCAGGCGGTGTCCGCGTCGGCAACGGAGCCGATTTCGGAGGGCGGCCGGCGAGGATGTCCTCCGCGCGGGCGTAATCGTGAGCCGACTGACCCTCGATAAAAATGTGGCGCACGGACGGCGTATGCGTGTGGATCGTCGCTTCGATGCGGGCCACGGTCGCCTCGATGTCTGCGGCCGTCACCGCGTCGTCGAAATCGACGCTGGCAACGACCAGGATGTCCGCGGGGCCCACGTGCATGGTGCGGATCTCGTTCACGGCGCGGATGGGGCGGCCCGGTCCCATCTCCGCAACGATGGCCTCCTGGATATCGCGGCGCACGGCCGGGGCGGCGGATTCGCCGACGATGAGGCTTCGGATCTCGATGCCCATGAAGGCGGCGACGGCGCCGAGCAGGAGTCCGATCGCGATCGACGCATAGCCGTCTGCGGTCGACGAGCCGGTCCAGTCCGAGATCGCGATGCCGATCGCGGCAACGGCGATGCCGACGAGCGCGGCGATGTTCTCGACCAGCACGGTGAACAGTGTGGGATCTTTCGCCGCGCGAAAGGCGGCGCTTGCGGGCGCCGTGCCGTGCCGGCGGTTGACTGCGCCGACGGTCCTTGCGGCCGATATGGCCGAGAGCGCGAAAGCGAATGCCAGCACGACGTAGTTGAAGACGTGGTCCTTGATGGGGCGTGGCTCGATCAGCTTCTGGACGCCTTCGTAGATGGCGACGCCGGCGCCAAGCGAGAACAAGAGAACGGCGACGACGAAGCCCCAGAAGTAGAGCTCCCTGCCATAGCCGAAGGGATGGATGGCATCGGCCGGCCGGTCGGCGCGGCGGATGCCGAGCAGCAGCAGGGCCTGGTTGCCTGTGTCAGCCAGCGAATGGACAGCCTCGGCCAGCATGGCGGACGAGCCGGTCCAGGCGGCGGCCGCAAATTTCGCAACGGCGATGCCGAAATTGGCCGTCAACGCCAGAACCACGACGCCTGTCGAACCGCTCGCTGCCACGCCCCGTGCTCCCGCCGTTCCGTTGATCCGTCCCGTGTGTAAGCGAGTTTCCGAAGCCCCGAAAGAAAAACCCCGTCGCAGGGTTTCCGCGGCGGGGTCGTTCTTTTGAGAGCGCCGGAACATGGGGCCCTGGGTCGGGGCTCGCCGCTGCGCGGCGTCCGGGATGACCGTGGATGCGGCGGCGCGGGCGATTGGCCTTATCGCCTCTGTCCTCCACGGTCTCCCGCGCCGGCTCACGCCGTCGCTTGCCTGGAATGACAGCCTGGCAACTGCAATCCCTGTCATGCCGGCCGGAGCGAGGGCGCATCAGCGCCATCACGCAGAGCCGGGGCCCAGGGTTTAAGCAGAAACGATCGCGTTTGTTGTTCGAATCCCGGCTCGGCGCGTGTGCACCGGCCGGGATGAAACCCGTTGCTATGGATTGGCCGGTGCCGGCTGCTCGGGGGCGGCTGGCGTTTCAGGGGCGGGCGCGGGTGCCGGCTCGGTGGAGGAACCGCCGACAGCTTCCTTCGCGCTGTCGATGGCGCCGGACACGGCTTCTTTCGCCTTTTCGAGCGCGGGCCCGGCGGCCTCCTTGGCGGCGTCCAGCGCCTCCTGGGCTTTCTGCTTTGCCTCGTCGATCTGCGGCTTGGACTTGTCCGAGAACTCGTCGACCTTTTCCTTCGCGCGCTCGAAGAGGGACTTGGCGGGCTTCTTGCGCACGAACTCGGGCGCAGAATCGATCATTTCCTTCGTGAGGTCCGGCAGCGACACGAACAGCTTGCCGTCCTTCTCGTCGAACTGAATCGAGCCGAGCGCGACGCCGATCTTCTTTTCGGCCCAGCCGAAGTAGCCGCCGGTGCCCATGACGACGCCGACGACCTGATTCTGGTCGCTGACGATCAAGTCCTCGATGTCGGCAACGATGGTGCCGTCCTTGCCGTGGACCTTGGCGCCGATCAGGTGGTCCTTGGCCAGGTATTCCGCGTCGGACTGCGCCGGAAGAAATGTGGTGTCAGCCCACGCCGCTCCGAGGGGCGCTACTGCGAGCAGGGTGGCGGCGAAAAGCGAATGACGTTTCATGTGGTTGGTTCCTAGGAGGGCGATGATCCGCCCCGAAACGTGAGAGTCGGGGCGGCCTGTTTCAAGCATGAGATTGTAAAATGCCAAGGGCGGGAGCGCGACTTATTGACAAGCTCCTGGTCGCACCGCGGGCACAACGCCCAAAACAGGGCTTCGTTCCCCCGATTCCGGGAGGGAAACCCTATTTTACGGCCCCTCCGCCATTGCCGCCGCGACGGCCGGTCGGGTAAACTCCGGGGATCAGAAAACCACCGCGGCGGCGGACGGGCCCAGTGCTCAATTTGCCCTCCGCGCGCCCCATTCAGGACTTCCGCATTGACCGACACCAGCGACCTGCCGGGCGCGTCTGGCCCGAGCGATATCCGTCCCGTGCTCATCCAGGACGAGATGAAACGCTCGTACCTCGAATACGCGATGAGCGTTATCATCAGCCGCGCGCTGCCCGACGTGCGCGACGGCTTGAAGCCCGTGCACCGGCGCATCCTCTACGCCATGCAGCGGCTCGGGCTCGACTGGAACAAGAAGCACATGAAATCGTCCAAGGTGGTGGGCGATACGATGGGCGACTTCCATCCGCACGGCAACCTGGCGATCTACGACGCGCTGGTGCGTCTCGCGCAGGAGTTCTCCATGCGCGTGCCGCTGATCGACGGGCAGGGCAACTTCGGTTCCGTGGACGGCGATCCGCCGGCGGCCGAGCGCTATACGGAAGCGCGGCTCTCCAAGGTCGCGCAGTTCCTGCTCGATGATCTCGACAAGGAAACCGTCGAGTTCAAGCCGAACTACGACGACCGTCTCGAGGAGCCGGTCGTGCTGCCGGCGAAGTTCCCGAACCTGCTCGTCAACGGCGCGGGCGGCATCGCGGTCGGCATGGCGACGAACATTCCGCCGCACAATCTCGGGGAGGTGATCGATGCGTGCATGCTCATGCTCGACAATCCCGAGACCACGATCGACGATCTCACGCAGATCATTCCCGGCCCGGATTTTCCGACCGGCGGTCTGATCCTCGGACGGCAGGGCGCGCTCGCCGCGTATCACAAGGGCCGCGGCTCGATCATCATGCGTGCCAAGGTCGAGGTGGAGGAGATCCGCAAGGATCGCGACGCGCTGGTCGTGACGGCGATCCCCTATCAGGTCAACAAGAAGACCTTGATCGAGAAGATCGCCGATCTGGTGCGCGAGAAGCGCGTGGAAGGCATCTCAGACATCTGGGACGAGACCAACCGCGAGGGTATGCGCATCGTCATCGAGCTCAAGCGCGACGCCATTGCCGACGTCGTCTTGAACCAGCTCTGGCGCTTTTCCGACCTGCAGACGACATTCGGCGCCAACATGCTGGCGCTCAACGGCGGCAAGCCCGAGCAGCTCAACCTGCGCGATATCATCGAGGCGTTCACGAGCTTCCGCCAGGAGGTCGTGACGCGGCGCACGCGCTACCTGTTGTTCAAGGCCCGCGAGCGCGCGCACGTGTTGGTCGGCCTCGCGATCGCGGTCGCCAACATCGACGAGGTCATCAAGCTGATCCGCTTCTCGCCGTCGCCGGCGGAGGCGAAGGCGCAACTCATGGCGCGCGACTGGCCGGCCAAGGACATGGCGCCGTTGATCGAGCTGATCGCCGATCCGCGGCACGGGCTGGCGGCGGACGGCACCTACAAGCTTTCCGAGGAGCAGGCGAAGGCGATCCTCGAGTTGCGCCTTGCACGCCTGACCGCGCTGGGCCGCGACGAGATCGGCGACGAGCTCAAGAAGATCGCCGAGGAGATCAAGGATTATCTGGCGATCCTGTCGTCGCGGCTGCGC